>CAMTOL010000030.1 GCA_947074135.1 uncultured Rikenellaceae bacterium | reverse complement strand
TGGGGGTATTAAGTATAGGCAGGAGATTGATACGCAGGCTTCTACATGCAGGTAATGTTTTTGTCTGTGATGAATTGTCATGACCAAATACCCTAATCTGACTTGGCGCCTAGTGGCATGAGTAAAATCGCTGAACGCGCGAATGAAAATACTCTGTTCATATATTATTTTGTTTTAGGTTTTGATGGTAGCGAATTTATTAATTATATTTGTACTTGCAAACTGAACGATTAAGAATTAAGAATTAAGAGTTAATAATTTTCTCTTTTTTCGCGTTGAGTGGTAAAAAACTTGCACTTACCTATTTATAGCAACTAATTCTTAATTCCTTAATTTTTAATTCATAATTAAGAAATGAAATTACCTAAGCCAACAAACATATTACTAATCGGTAGCGGAGGTCGAGAGTGTGCCTTTGCTTGGAAAATAGCGCAGAGCGAAAACCTTGGTAAACTATTTATTGCGCCAGGCAATGCAGGAACTGCTGCGTATGGTACAAATGTCGATATTGACCCCAATGATTTTGCTATGGTAAAGCATTTTGTGCTTACCAATTTTATTAACATTGTTGTAGTTGGACCTGAAGAGCAATTGGTTAAGGGTATTCGTGACTTTTTCCTATCTTCGGACGATGCTCGTCACGTACCAGTTTTAGGACCGTCGAAGGCTGCAGCGCAGTTGGAGGGGAGTAAGAGTTTTTCGAAAGCTTTTATGGAGAAATATGGAGTGCCAACGGCAAAATACTTGGAGGTAACAGCCCAGAACATAGAACAAGGCAAATCTTTCCTCGGAACTTTGAAGCCTCCTTATGTGCTCAAAGCCGATGGTTTGGCTGCTGGCAAGGGAGTGTTAATTATCGATTCGATTGATGAGGCAAAAAGCGAATTGGAGGATATGATAACCTCGAAACGTTTTGGTGAGGCTAGTGCTAAGGTTGTTATCGAGGAGTATTTGAGCGGTATTGAGTGTTCGGTATTTGTTGCAACTGACGGCAAGAGCTATAAAGTGTTGCCCGAAGCTAAAGATTACAAACGAATTGGCGAGGGTGATACAGGACTAAATACAGGTGGTATGGGGGCAATTTCGCCAGTACCGTTTGCTGATGAACTGTTTATGAATAGGGTTAAACGCCGTATTATTGAGCCAACGATTAAAGGTATCAAAGCCGAGGGATTAGACTATTGCGGTTTTATTTTTATTGGATTAATGAATTGCGGGGGTAATCCTATGGTTATTGAGTATAACGTTAGAATGGGCGATCCTGAAACCGAGGTCGTGTTGCCTCGTATCACAAGCGATATCATAGATCTTTTCGATGGTATTGTCAACAAAACGCTTCGTTCGAAAGAGTTAACGATAAGTCCTAAGTACGCAGCTACCGTTGTTTGCGTAGCTGGAGGTTATCCGGGTGATTATGAGAAGGGTAAGGTTATTACAGGGATTGAGAATGTTACGGGAAGCACTGTTTTTCACGCAGGGACAAAGAAGGGTGCCAAAGGCGAGATATTGAGCAATGGAGGTCGTGTTTTGGCAGTTACTTCGCTTTCGACATCTGTAAAGGCTGCTGCTGCTCGTTCTTTCAAAGCTATCAAAGAGATAAACTACGAGGGAATGTACTATCGTCGTGATATCGGCAAAGACCTACTCTAAGATAGTTCATAATCAACAATTCACAACTCTTTGGCTGTTCTAGTAACTGATAATTAGAACAACCAAAGAGTTTTATTATGGATTATTTCGGTGCTTTGCGGTAGAGGTATATCCCAATTGCGAGGTATAGAAAGTTGGGGAACCAAATTGCAATCATTGGAGGCACTGAGCCACTCTTTGCAAACTCGGCAGCAAAACGCATCAATACAATATAGGAGAAACATAAAGTAATCCCAACTCCAATGTGTAGCCCCGTTCCGCCTCGTACTTTGCGTGACGAGAGCGAAACTCCAATCAAAGTTAATATAAAGGTCGAAATAGGATAGGCCCAACGACTATTTGCTTCGACTTTGAAAAGAGCAACCATATCTGAACCTTTGGCTGTCTGAGCGTCTATAAAGTTAGAGAGCATTGAAGAGTTCATAGTTTGTACCAACTCATCGAGGCGACCCAACTCAATTGCCGTTAGATTGATTACGGTGTCGAGCGGAACGTTGCTTCTAAAGAGTGAATCTCTACCATTCTCATCAAAAGTTCGCAGTGAGTATTTTGATGAGCTCCAACTCCCCTTCTCCTCTTTGTAGTAAGCATCTTGGGCAGATAACGAACTTACAACTTTTCCGTTAGCGTATGTTTCGAGAACAAAAAAAGCCGCTCTGTTATCTCTTGCATTAAAATCACGAATAAATGCGAATGTATTAGGTGCAACTTGTCGATATATATATCGGTCATAGGCGGCAGCCACCTCTCCAGGACTTACCATAAATTCTCGTTCAAACTCAATTCTACTACTATTAGCAGCTGGTATAAGTAACAGATTGAGTAGAAGAGATATGCCCGTAATAAATGCTGAGGCAACAAAATAGGGATACATTAATCTGTTGAAGCTAACTCCAGAACTGAGTATGGCAATGATTTCGGTATCGTATGCCATTTTCGATGTAAAAAAGATAACGGCAATAAAGGTAAAGAGTCCGCTAAATTGGTTGACAAAATATGGGATAAAGTTTAGGTAATATCCTATCATTATCTGCCCAATTGTGGCTTTCGACTTTAGAAAATCGTCAATTTTTTCGGCGCAGTCGAAAATAATCACAATAACTATAATCATTGCAATGGCAAAGAAGTAAGTTTTGAGGAACTTACTAATTATATAGCGGTCAATAATTCGCAGTCTTAGACTGTAAATAGCTTGCCATATTGCCTTTAAAATATCCTTCATTGCCTATTATTTAAATTATTGAGCCAAGAACTATAATCTTTGAGCCAGTTTTACAACCATCATCTCTTTCCACTCCGCAAAATCGCCTTCGATGATATGACGACGAGCCTCGCCCACAAGCCATAAATAGAAAGCCAGATTGTGGAGCGAACAGATTTCTGCCGCCAACATCTCTCCAGCAATGGTTAGATGTCGAACATATGCTTTACTGTATGTTGCATCAACAAACGAAGTTCCGGCAGGGTCGAGTGGAGAGAAGTCGTCAGCCCATTTTGCATTTTTTATATTGATAATCCCTTCGGAGGTGAAAATCATACCGTTGCGTCCATTTCGAGTAGGCATCACACAGTCGAACATATCGACTCCTCGCGATATTGCCTCTAAAATATTGACTGGTGTGCCAACTCCCATTAAATAACGAGGTTTGTCGGTCGGTAGTATATCGTTGCACACCTCAATCATTGAGTACATAACCTCGGCGGGTTCGCCGACAGCCAACCCTCCAATTGCAAAACCATCGGCAGGGTACTGAGTCATATTTCGGCACGATTTAGCTCTTAAGTCATCGAAAACCGATCCCTGAACAATAGGGAATAGTGATTGGTGATAGCCGTAGTCGCACTCTGTCGATTCATATTGTTTCCAGCAACGTTCCAACCATCTGCAGGTCAAGTCCAGCGATTTGTCGGCGTAATCGCGAGGGGCAGTGCTAGGTGGGCACTCGTCGAAGGCCATCATAATATCGGCTCCGATAATTCGTTGTGTGTCGATAACATTTTCGGGAGTAAAGAGGTGTTTGCTGCCGTCGATATGCGAACTAAAACGCACTCCCTCCTCTTTGATTTTACGAATGCCAGCGAGTGAAAAGACTTGGAAACCACCGCTGTCTGTCAGTATAGGACGCTCCCAAGCACTAAATTTATGGAGTCCGCCAGCTTGATGTAAAATATCAAGACCAGGTCTTAGGTACAAGTGATAGGTGTTGCCAAGAATAATCTGCGCTTTGACATCTTCGACCAAATCGCGATGAAAAATACCTTTCACACTGCCAACTGTTCCAACTGGCATAAAAATAGGAGTCTGAACCTCACCGTGCGCAGTTGTGAAAGTTGCAGCACGAGCTTTGGTTTTCGTGTCAGTTGCTTGAAGTGTAAAAGTCATATTAAATGAATGCTATTGGCTATTTTCTGTTCTCAATAGCTCGAAATTAACCTTATTTTTGAGGCTAAAAACAGAAATTATAGATAATAATTGATTATTAAAGGACAAAAGTACGAAAAAAATGGTAATTTTGCTCTTTAAAAATAAGTCTAAAGCTATTTGTTGTAGATTTAGGGTGAATTTTGTGGTTTTAAGGAGGACTTATTTTTGTTTTTTGAGGTTTTTGATTTAACGACTAGATACCCCTTATGGTTGATTTTTTTTACGCTTTGTCGCTTATAGAGCAGATAACGTTTGGTGTTATTTTGCTGACACTATTATATCAGGTAATTTTGTGGATGGGTTTTTCGGTAATTGCTACTCATCGTCACCATAGCAGATTGGCAAAAGATGAAACTCCGCCACCAATTTCAGTTATTGTTATAGTTGGTGAGGAGTCGCAATGGTATATCGACAATGAGCTGGAGAAGCTTTTAACACAGCAATATGATGCTTTGTGGGAGGTTGTGGTGGTCAATGATTGCGGAGGAGTTGAGGTTAGCTCGGCACTAGACGATATGAAAGCTCGTTATGATAAGCTGCAATATACCGAACTTCGCAAAGATCCTAAATTTCCTCATTCTCGCAAAGTGCCTCTGTTTATAGGTGTCAAGAAAGCGAAGTACGAGAATTTACTCTTTGCAGATATTAATGCTTCAGTTCGTTCTCAAAAGTGGCTTTCGGTTATGGCTCGTGGATTTGTAGGGGGTAATGTGGTGATAGGTTACACTGGTTTCGACGCAAAAACAAATGGTTTTATTCGTTCGTCACGTCTAATGTCCTCGATGCGCTGGCTTAGAGATGCTGTTAACGATAAACCTTATAGAGGAATTTACAACAATTACGGATATACGAAAACGACATTTTTTGGTTCAAAAGGTTTCTCGCACCTTCGATTAAGTATTGGCGAAGATGATCTTTTTGTGCAGAAAGTGGCAAAACGTAGCAACGTAAGCGTGATACTTAATCCACTTTGTACAGTTGAACAGCACCCTTATGGTGGAGTAGGATGGTGGTGGAACGAGCAGCGTTATCGCTCTTATGCATTTAAGTTTTATCCCTCAAGGGTAAAACGTTCGGTGTTTTTGGAGTTGTTTACTAAAACGCTCTTTTTACTAGCAATTGCGTTGACTCCTATTTTGTCGTTTGTGCTAGGTGGTTGGGAGTATATGTGGGCAGTAGGTGCAGGTGCTTTTTTGTTGAGAGAGTGGAGTGTTGTGTGGAGTGTACGCAGAGTGATGAAGCGGTTGGGCGAGAAGAGAATGATGTTTGTGTTTTTGATTTATGAGTTGTTAAACCCCATTACCGAAACGATACTTGCCATCTCGCGCCGAGTGAAGGTTAACTCTGAACTTTGGAAATATTAATCTAGATTAAAACGATGAAAGTAGTTCTACTCGAAGATAAAGAGCTTGTTAAAAGAGCTTTAGCTGGAGATAGCGCCTCGTATGAGGCTCTTTTCGAACGTCATCGTAGTTCAGTGTTAGGAATACTTCAATCTAGGTGTGGTGATGAGGCTTTGAGCGAAGATATACTCCAAGAGGCTTTTATTAAAGCTTACTTAAACTTGGAAAAGTATAACCCTAAGTATAGTTTTGGGGGGTGGCTGATGACCATAGCGCAGAATTTGTTTATTGATTATACCAGAAAGATTGAGAATCAGCCAAAACAAGGTGAGGTAGAGTTGCGCTCAATAAGTTCGGGTCCAAATCCCGAAGAACACTTTATGGTAGCTGAGGATAATCGTCGATTAAACGAAGCCTTAGAGAGCTTAACGCCGGCTTATCGGACTATAATTGAGATGCGATTTTGGAGGGATTTGAGTTACGAACAGATTGCAGATGAGTTGAACCTCCCAATTGGCACAGTTAAAACACAGATTTTCAGAGCACGTCGAGCATTCATCGAAAAACTCGGCTAATTTAAATTGAAATAATATTTACCCTGTCTTTTTGACTTTGTTAGATTCTCCTTTTTCTAAAAAAAGTAACGATTAGGGCAAACCAAATCTCGCTAGGGGAAGTGTATTTTAATTAATTAATAATAATGAGAGCGGTAATAACAGGGGCAACAGGACTTGTGGGTAGCCATTTGGTGGCTCATCTGCTTGGTGTGAGCGATTGGGAGGTGCATTGTACAGCGCGTTCAGAGCATAGTCTGACTAAGTTAAAGGCTGTTTGCGACGATTTTGGGGCTGACTATTCGAAGCTTCTGATTCATAATATTGAGTTAGAGGATTCGAGTAAGTTGAGTCAGTTTTTCGAAGAAGTTTCTCCCGATGTTGTCTTTCATACGGCTGCTATTGTGTCGCTCGATGGGAGTGATGAGAGCACGATGATTCGTTCAAATGTTGAGTTGGCGGCTTCGGTTGCCGATGCGCTATTGAGTCTAAGATCCAAAGGTAAAAGTCCGTTACTGGTGCATACCAGTTCGATTGCGGCACTGGGTTGTCGCCCATATCCTGAACTCACTACTGAGGAGTGTCAGGTCGAGAACATAGCTTCTATTTCGGCATATTCGAAGAGTAAGTTTTTGAGCGAGAACGAGATTTGGCGAGCGGCTAAAATGGGGTTGAGAGTTGTAGTGGTCAATCCATCAGTTGTGGTTGGGGTTACTGGCGATGGTACAGATAGGAGTGGACTTCAGAATGTTTTTGAGTTGGCTTCGTGTGGACTGCCGGGATATACTCGTGGGGTTATGGGTTTTGTAGATGTTCGTGATGTGGCTGCTGCTATGTATGAACTTGCTCTTTCGGCTCAGAGTGGCAGAGCGGAGGTTGAGAGTCAGAAGTATATTCTCAGTGGGGTGAACCTTAATTATAAGGAGTTTATTACTGTTTTTAACCAGGCTTTTGGTAAGAAGAAACCGTTTTTGTATGTTTCTAAACCTTTATTAAAATCTGGGGTCTGGTTGTTGGGTGTTTATGCCAAGATTGTGGGTCGAAAACCGCTGATTGCGCCTCCGATGATAGGTTTTATGACCGATAGAACGCTTTACGAAGGGTCGAAGGTAGAGCGAACGTTGGTGGGGTTCAAGTATAGTGACTTTAGCGATAGCGCAAAGATGGTAGCTCGACGTTTTAAGAAGAAATAATTAAATAGATATGGCAATGAAAAAATCCACCAAAATAATCGTAACGTCTATTTCGCTAGCGGTAGCTAGTTTGATAAGTGCGCCAACTGCTAATGCCCAGCAAAAATGGGGTTTGGAACAGTGTATTAACTATGCCATTGACAACAACCTTGAGATTCGCTCGATGGCAACTAATGTGGAACTTGCGCATCTCGACAAACTACAAAGTGCGTGGAGCTACTCGCCTTCGGTTAATGGTTCAGTTGGTTATAATGCCAATTTTGGTCGTTCGCTCGACCCGACTACCTACAATTTTATTGAAAATAAGACCGTAAGTAATGTTAATGGTAGTCTGAATCTTAATGCTACACTCTTTGCGGGTATGGGGAAACTTCATACTCTGAAGCGTTCGGAACTGAACTTTTTGGCTGCTGTCGAGGGGTTGAAGGTAACCAAAAACTACATTATGATTGCTGTAGCAGGTGGTTATCTCGATATGCTTAATTCGTTGGAGTTGGTCAAGAATTCGCAAAACCAAATTGAGCTTATTCAAGAACAGATTGGTAGAACAGAGAAATTAGTTGAGGCAGGTTCAGTTGCACTCGGAGCGTTGATGGAGTTAAAATCGCAAAAGGCGACAGAAGAGTACACTCTTGTTTCTCGTCAAAATGCATATACTATTGCAAAATTGACACTTACGCAGTTGCTTGAGCTTCGTGACCATAGTGCAGATCAGTTCGATATTGAGATTCCAGATATTGAGCACCTGCTAGACGAAGGACCGTCGGTATCGATTGAGGATATCAATGAACAAGCGCAAGAGTTGCCCCAAATTGAACAGGCCAAACTTACATTACAAGCTGCCGAAAAGGCAATAGATGTGGCTCGTGCAAGACTTTATCCTTCGTTGTCGCTAGGAGTTTATTATGGTAGTAGTTACTCTGATGCTAGAACTAAACCGCAACTTAATCAAGGTGGAGCTTTGGAGTATCTTCCGTATCCATTTGGCGAGCAGTTTCGCGACAATGCGTCGGCTGCTATTCAACTTTCGATGTCAATCCCGATTTTCAACGGGTTGACTGCGCAACGAAATGTTAAAATTGCTAAAGTGCAGCATTACCAAAAGCAGGTAGCACTTTCGATTGAGAGGAACAAGTTATATAAAGAGATTCATCAGGCCTATGCCGATGCCGTTGGAGCTTTAGAACGCTACCATTCGGCAAAGAGTGGTGTAGAGTCGGCAGAGGAGGCGTTCCGTTATGCAGAGAGTAAATTTGCAGCTGGAGCTACCAATTTTGTTGATTATAATGTGCAGAAAAACAACTTGATGAATGCTCAGTCGATGATGATTCAGTCAAAATGGGAATATGTTTTTAAGATGAAGATTCTAGATTATTATCAATCAATACCAATCACGCTTTGATAATTGACAATGAATAATTCACAATTTTTTGCTTTCTCAAATAGTTTTGAGGTAAGCGAAAAGCAATTTATCACAAATCACAGATCACTAAAATAATGGGAGTTGAGATTAAGATAAGTAAAGTGCGTGATCCAGAGAACATTGTGGCTCTCTGCGCTATGTTGCCTCGTTATATCTGCTTCGATTTTCGTCACAGCTCTCAGCATTACATTGGCGAGATAGACGAAGCGTTACTAACATTTATTCCTCATACGGTTCGCAAGATAGGCACATTTGATGTTGAGTCGCCTCTTTATATGAGCTATATAGCTGGTCGGTTCTCGCTCAACGGAGTCCAAATCGAAGGTGATGTACCTGTGAGAACTTGCGAGATGTTGGCTGCCGAAGGACTTGAGATAATCAAGGTTGTGGCCTCACTTACTGAAATCGAAAAATACGAAGGTGTCACTAATAAATTTTTAGTTCGTGACCCAAAATTACTAAAACGATACAACTCTAAAACTCCGCTTATTGTCGATAGCTCAATTTACAGTGCCTTTGCTGGTGCTATTGTTGATATTGACAGTGAGTTCGAGGATAGAGTTGCCTACAAAAACTGCAAAAAGATTGAAGATTGGTTCAAAAATATGCTTCGATAGCACACCGCTGCTACTAGCTCCGATGGAAGATGTTACCGACAGCTCTTTTCGTGCCTTGTGTCGCGAATTTGGGGCCGATATGACCTATACAGAGTTTGTAAACTCCGATGCATTGATTCGTAATGCTCAAAAATCATTCTCTAAACTCACTATTTCGCCTGACGAACACCCAATCGGAGCGCAAATTTATGGTAATTTGCCCGATGCTATGGCTCAAAGTGCAGTAATCGCTGCCGAGCAAAATCCCGACCTAGTCGATATCAACTTTGGTTGCCCTGTACGCAAAATTGCTGGTCGTGGAGCAGGTAGTGGTATGATGCGCAATGTTCCGCTTATGGTGGAGATTACAAAACGGGTGGTCGAAGCTGTCAATCTGCCAGTTACGGTCAAAACTCGACTTGGGTGGGACGAGGATAGCAAAAACATTGAAGAGATAGCAGAGCGACTGCAAGATGTTGGTATCGCTGCTCTGACGATTCACGGACGTACTCGCGCGCAGATGTATAAAGGCGAGGCGGATTGGACGCTTATAGGCAAGGTTAAGAATAATCCCTCGATAAATATTCCAATTATTGGCAATGGCGATATTGTGTCGGCAGAGCGTGCAAGGTTGATGTTAGACCGCTACGGGGTCGATGCTCTGATGATTGGCAGGGCTACTTTTGGGCGACCTTGGATTTTTCGTGAGATTAAACACTATCTCGCCACTGGAGAGCTACTGCCTGCCCCCTCAGTCGAAGAGCGAGTTACTACTGCTCGTCGCCACCTCGCGCTTTCGGTTGCAGCCAAAGGCGAAAAGGTAGGCGTATTGGAGATGCGTCGCCACTTAAATTGCTATTTTAAAGGATTTACGGAGTTCAAAGATATTCGTATTAAGTTGGTTACTTTGCCAACTGTAGAGGAGCTTGAACCGCTTTTTGATGAGATTTTGGAGCGTTACTCCGATTTCGACGCAACTGTTCTACCTCCATTTAGCGTGTATGACACAAAATAAGGGTGAGGTTCTAGAGTTCGATAGGACGGCACGTTAAGTTTAGTTCACGAGCTGCTTCGAGCACGCGAGGCAGTGTGTAGCGCATATTTCGAGAGGCTTTCAACGAGTCGTGAAAGGCTACTATCGCACCAGCTCTAAGATATGGGACAACCTCTCTGACGCATTTGTGGTGCGAAACATACTTACTGTAATCTCGCGACAGCGTGTCCCACATAATGATATTATATCGTTCGCCTAGGCGTCGAGCTTTGGCGGGTGAGATGCGTCCATAGGGTGGGCGGAACAGGTTGGACTGCAAGAATGTGTTGGCTAAATCAACATCTTCAACATAGCTCTCACAATTGGATAGAAGGCTTTTGGTGTGCGAGTAGGTGTGATTGCCTATTGCGTGTCCTTCGGCTCTAATTCGTTCAATTAGTTCGGGGTGTTGCTCTGCATTTTTACCAATACAGAAGAACGTTGCCTTGGCATCATATTTGCGTAATAAATCGAGTACCCAAGGAGTTATATGAATATTAGGCCCATCATCGAATGTCAGAAATATCGAATCTTGACTCTCGATATTCCAGATTAGTTGAGGGAAAAGCGTTCTCACGATTTTGGGTGGGCGAAAATACATTTTTAGAGATTTCGTTATACAATTTTTCGCACAATTATTGTAACTTTGTTCTGTTATTATTCGGTGTGCAACACCACAAAAGTATCAAAAAAAATGAAAAAACTACTAATTTCCTCTCTTTTGCCCCTTTTTGCTCTGCTATTTTCGAGCTGCTCATCTGGAGGTAACGTAATGAACATTGCGGCAACAGGAAAGCCATATGAGATTTTTGTTATCACCCCAAAACCAGTGTGGAATGGGGCAGTGGGCGATACTTTGCGTCACGTTTTCGGTCAGGAGGTAGATTGGATTAATCAACCTGAACCGCTCTTTGATCTTTTTAATATTATTCCAAACTCGATTAATGATGTTGCACGTCGTCACAGAAATATGTTTCTAATTAACTGTGATTCAAAGAGAGATAGTGTTACTTTCTCGGTTCGTGAGAATGTTTGGGTCGATGGTCAAGTGGTTATGGAGCTCAATGCTCCAAATCAACAGTTAGCTGCCAACTATATTGGTGAGAATAGCGAAACGATTGTCGATTTTCTTTCGATTGTCGAGAAGAAACGGATGAATCTTCGTGCTAGGAAGCAGGCAGATGGTCGAATTGGCGATATAATTGCCAAGAAGTTCGATTTTCGAATGATTATTCCAAAGGGTTATAGGGTTGCTAACGACAAGTTGCCTAACTTCTTGTGGTTGACCTACGAGATGCCTATTTCGTCGCAGGGGGTTGCCATTTATAGTTTTGCCAAGCCAGCTGAAGGTACAAAGTTAAACCTAATTGAGGAGCGCAATCGTGCAATTGCACAAATTCCAGGACCTGTTGATGGCTCTTATATGTCAACAGATACTACTTTTAAGCCTGAATCAAATCCTGTTGAGATAAATGGTCAAGCTTGGGTCGAGACTCGTGGTTTTTGGAACGTTAAGGGTGATTTTATGGGAGGTCCTTTTATCAATTACATCACTTTTGATGCTGCCTCACAGCAATACATTGGTATTGACTTGTATGTTTACTCGCCATCGCCTAAGTATCCAAAACGCAATTATATTCGTCAGATGGAGGCATTGATGTTAGGTGTAACAATCCCAAAATCAAAACCTACTATTGAGGAAACCGCAGTAAACTAGCGAGAGTCAGAGTTGAGATTATAAATAAATGAGAGTGCCTCCCAGATAGAAGGAAAGATTCCAACTATTTGAGGAGGCACTCTCGTTTTTGCACTCTCTTGAGTTTGTAGTCAAGCAGTCGTGCTATTCGTCGCTCTCTTCAGCAGCGTATGCTTTGAGTAGCTTGTCTTGAACGTCTGATGGAACTTGCTCGAACGAACCAAACTTCATAGTGTAAGTTGCACGACCCGAGGTCAACGAACTAAGAGTGGTAGAGTAGCGATAAAGCTCTGCCAGAGGTACTCTCGCATTGAGATGCTCAAAGCCCTTATCTGAACTCATACCTTCGATCATAGCTCTGCGGTTCTGTAAATCGCTCATCACGTCACCCATCTTGTCGCTTGGTACAATAACCTCAACAGCAAAAATAGGCTCCATAATTTTAGGACCTGCATTGCGGAAAGCCTCTCTAAAGGCATTGCGACCTGCTAGCTTGAACGAAAGCTCGTTGCTGTCAACAGGGTGCATCTTTCCGTCGTAAACCACAACGCGAATATCACGAGCGCGCGAGCCAGTCAAAGGACCCTCCTCCATCTTCTCCATAATACCTTTCATAATGGCAGGAAGGAAGCGAGCGTCGATTGCACCACCCACAATTGCAGAGCAGAATACCAACTTGCCACCCCACTCTAATTCGTGTTCATCGGTAGCCTTAATGTTGAGTTGAACATCTTTGCCGTCAATCTTATACTTGCCCGGAGCTGGCATACCTTCGTAGTAAGGCTCGATAACAATAGAAACTTCGCCAAACTGACCAGCACCGCCCGATTGTTTTTTGTGGCGATATGTAGATGATGCAGTTTTGGTAATAGTTTCACGATACGAGATGCGTGGTTGGAAGAACTCAACCTCAACTTTGTTAGCATTTTGCAGCTGCCATTTCAATATATTGAGGTGATGTTCGCCTTGACCCTGTAAGATAATTTGTTTCAACTCCTTAGAGTACTCAACAACGATTGATGGATCGTCGTTCGAAGCTCGGTTAAGAAGTTCAGCCAATTTTTCGTCGTCCGACGAGTTAACAGCTTTGATAGCGCAACGGTAACGTGATGCAGGGAAACCGATAAGATTAATTTTCCAATCAGCACCAGCCGCATTTAGAGTATTGTTAACCTTAGTATTCTTGAGTTTTACGGTACAGCCAATATCTCCAGCCGAGAGCTCTGTAACTTTTGTGCGGTTCTTGCCCGAAATAACAAAAATTTGAGATATCTTCTCTTTTACACCAGTTGTTTGGTTTGTTAGTTCTTGTCCTTCGGTCAATTTACCCGAAATAACTCTGAAGTAACAAACCTCGCCTAAGTGTTGTTCTAGTGCGGTTTTGAATACAAAGATTGAGGTTGGTTTCGATGAGTCAGCTTCGACCTCGCCACCCTCTTGAGTGCGGAATTTGGGAGCTTTTAGAGGTCCTGGGGCTACATTTATAATAAACTCCATAAGACGTTTAATGCCAATTGACTTTTTAGCCGAAAGGCAGAAAATAGGCACTAAGTCACGATTAGCTAGTCCAATTTTTAGACCTGAACGCATTTCGTCTTGAGTAAGTGTGCCTTTTTCGAAGTATAATTCCATAAGAGCTTCGTCGTTTTCGGCGGCAGCTTCAACAAGTGTGTTGTGAAGTTCAGCAGCCTTTTCCATCTCGCTCTGAGGGATATCTAACTCTTCGCGTTCGCCGTTTTCTCCTTTGAATTTATACATTTTCATCAACAAGACGTCAATGAAAGTGTCGAACCCAACACCTGGATTGATAGGATACTGGACGATTACAGGTTTAGCCTCGCTCGAAGCCATTATGCTCTCAAGAGTTGAATCCCAATTAGCCTTTTCGCTATCTAGTTGGTTAACAGCTAGTATAACAGGTTTTTCGTGTCGGCGTGCATAGCGAGCTTGGATTTCAGACCCAACCTCAAAACCGCTTTGAGCATTGATAAGCATAACCCCAATATCGGCAACTTTGAACGACGAGAACAATGCACCGCAGAAGTCATCTGAACCTGGAGTATCGATAATGTTGAGTTTGTAGCCCAAATACTCAGAGTAGAGCATTGTAGAGTAGATTGAGCGTTTGTAAAGATGTTCAACGTCAGCGTAGTCCGAAAGCGTATTCTCGCCCTCAATAGTTCCTCTGCGTTCGATTACACCTCCTTCAAAGGCCATTGCTTCAGCGGCAGTTGTTTTGCCGCTACCCGAGTGTCCAAGCAGAACGATGTTCTTAATCTCGGAAGTTGGATAGTTCTTCATATCTTTGGGTTTTATTGTTAATTAATTTTTTTAAAAATTCAGCAATGAATTTATCGACTATAAATATAAAAAAAATTTGAATTAATTGCAATTATTCTCTATTTTTTTGAATATCCTTCAATTTTCTTTCT
>CAMTOL010000029.1 GCA_947074135.1 uncultured Rikenellaceae bacterium | reverse complement strand
GATATAAAACTAGATGTTGTACTTAATGGTTTGTAGGGATGATCTAGATAATAGAATCTTTCTTGACTAGCATATTGTAGTGTTTTTTCAAAATCTCCTATCAAAATCTCTACCTTTTGCAATAGTTCGCTATCTGCTAAAATCGTTTGATTGTCACAAATATTTGTATTACTATACCGTCCACAATGTACCTTAAATCCTCCACTTTTATTTACACGATAAAGCCCATTCAAACATTTTCTTTTTCATAAAATCAGAAGTGCTGTATTTTCAATCATATCCAATTCTTTAGTATTGTAGAGCGTGCGTTTTTCAAGAAAATATTTTTTTCGTTCTTGCTCGTTTAAACCGATAAACTCATCTTTGATTATCTGCAATAAATTTATTAAATCATTTGGTTGATCTTTAATTGTAATGTATGCAGATATTAAGTCTTTATTTATATCATTTATAATTGCTCTCTCAATATTGGGATAATTCTGTAATATCCAAAAAAGCACTGCACCTCCACCAACAAATGGTTCAACATATGTAGTTATATTGTCACTAAAATTATAAGGTAACGCACCTTGTATTTCAGATATAAGTTGCGTTTTACCCCCTGCCCATTTTAAAAATGGCTTTGCTTTGTTATCTATCTGTTCTCTCATAGCGCAAATTCTATTTTATGTTGGTTAACAATAAGTTATTTAGCGAGAAAATCGTCTGCCCAACTCTCAATTGTTTCCGTTAGCTCGTCACGACCTAGTCCACTCTCTGCCGAAGTCACAAAATGCAAAGGAAAATCCTCCCACTGCTCCGACAAATGCTTCTTATATGCCTCAACCTGACGCTTGCGAGCCGATGCCGACAACTTATCACCCTTAGTAAAAACTATACCAAAAGGAACACCATTCTCACCCAACATCTCCATAAACTCAACGTCAATACGCTGTGGCTCTAATCTAATGTCAACCAAAACAAACAGACAATACAACTCCTCTCTATTAAGAACATAACTCTTAATCAAATCCGAAAAGGCAGCCCTATTACTCTTACTGGTCTTTGCATAACCATAACCCGGCAAATCGACCAACATCCACTTCGAATCAACCTCAAAGTGATTTATCAACCTCGTCTTGCCCGGCGTACCAGAAACTTTCGCCAAACTTTTCTGGGAAGTCAGCATATTAATTAGTGAGCTCTTGCCCACATTCGAACGCCCAATTAGCGCCACTTCAATAACTGCCCTATCCTCAATCACTGCTGGTGGGCATTGTGAGAGCTTTTCGCTGCTACACAAAAATTTTGCGTTTTTTATTGCCATAACTGTCGCAAAATTAAGCAAAAAAGTCTATATTTGTATAGTAGGCATTAAAAACAATCCTAAAACATTTTGAAAATGAAATTAAAAAGATATATCATCACACTAATCCTAACCCTCGCGCTGCTAATACCTGCAAGCGTTTACGCCCAAAAATTTGTAATTGGCTCTAAAATCCCAGAGGTCAAGAACGAAAAAAACATAGACTGGGTTGACTCTGCTGCCGATATCTCTAAAATATGGGTTGTAGACTTCTATTCGCCCAAAAACCCATCAGCCGAAAAATTCTATAACGAAAATGTGGATAGAGTACAAAAAGATTTCGGCACAAAAGCGCAAATCGTTATCATTATCAAAAAAGACAATCCCGACTTTAGAGATTTGGCAAAAAAAGATGGCTCTAAATTCTTCTTCGCAATCAACGAAGATGGTAAAATATTCGAAGCTCTATCAATTAAGTATATCCCATACACCGTTGTAATTGACGAAAAAAATAGACTGCTCTGGCAAGGTAACCTATCTACGCTAACTACTGACGTAATATCAAAGATTATTAGCGACAAAAGATAAAACAACCTCGTTCTAATTCTTGAAAAAATCAATATAAACTTAATAAAATAAAGTGAAACGAAGAATAACAGTTTGCGGTGGCACTGGTTGCAAAGCATCTGCCTCTGCTAAAATTTTAGAAAACTTCAAGGCTCTTACATCTTCGCTCGAAGATGTGGAAGTTGCACAAGTTGGCTGTTTCGGTTTTTGCGAAAAAGGCCCAATCGTCAAAATTATGCCCGAAGGCACCTTTTACGTCGAGGTAAAACCCGAAGATGTAGAAGAGTTGGTCGAAGAGCATATCAAAAAAGGGAAGAGAATCGACAGACTACTCTACACAAATCCTGTCACTGGGCTACACGTCGAAGATTCAACACATATGGATTTTTACCGTAAACAGCAAAGGGTAGCTATTCGCAATTGCGGAACCATTGATCCCGAAAATATCGAAGAGTACCTAGCCGAACGAGGTTACGATGCCCTTAAACTTGTTCTTAACAACAAACCTGAATGGACAGTGGCTCAAATCAAAGAGTCTGGACTAAGAGGCCGTGGAGGTGGAGGTTTCCCAACAGGACTCAAATGGGAGATTGCTGCGGCTAACAAAGCTGAACAAAAATATGTGGTCTGTAACGCCGACGAGGGTGACCCAGGAGCTTTTATGGATCGTTCAATTATGGAAGGCGACCCACACTCGGTTATCGAGGCTATGGCTATCTGCGGATATGCTATTGGGGCAAATAAAGGGCTGGTATATATTCGTGCAGAGTATCCTCTAGCCGTTCACAGACTGCAGGTTGCAATAAAACAGGCTCGTGAAAATGGTATGCTCGGAAGCAACATTATGAAGTCTGGTTTTGGTTTCGATATCGAGATTAGATATGGCGCAGGAGCATTTGTGTGTGGCGAAGAAACAGCACTAATTCATAGTATGGAGGGTGAGCGTGGCGAACCTACATTTAAACCACCATTCCCAGCCGAGAAAGGGTATAAAGGCTTCCCTACTAATGTTAACAACGTTGAAACTCTTGCCAACATCCCTGTAATCCTACTCAATGGAGCTAAATGGTTCGCCTCAATTGGGACTGAGAAATCGAAAGGAACAAAAGTGTTCGCCTTGGCTGGTAAAATCAACAACGTTGGACTTATCGAGGTACCAATGGGAACTACGCTTCGTGAGGTTATCTTCGAGATTGGCGGTGGTATTAAAGATGGTAAAAAATTCAAAGCCGTACAGACTGGAGGTCCTAGCGGTGGTTGTCTGACCGAGAAACACTTGGATATGAGTATCGACTACGAAAATCTGCTTGCTGCGGGTTCGATGATGGGCTCTGGGGGTATGATTGTAATGGACGAAGACGACTGTATGGTGAGCGTTGCGAAGTTCTACCTTGAGTTTACTGTTGAGGAGAGTTGCGGAAAATGCGCTCCTTGTCGAATCGGCAATCGCCGACTCTATGAACTACTCGAACAAATCACCGAAGGCAAAGCAGATATGGACGACTTGGATAGGCTTCGCAATATGAGTAACGTTATTAAAGACACTGCTCTTTGTGGGCTTGGACAGACTTCGCCAAACCCTGTGCTTTCTACCCTTGACAACTTTTACGAGGAGTATAAAGCTCACGTACTTGAAAAGCACTGTCCTGCAGGGAAATGTTCGGCATTGACCCAATATATTATAGACGAGGAGGCTTGTTCAGGATGTACAGCGTGTGCTAGAAGCTGTCCTGCAATGGCAATTAAGGGCGAACGTAAGCAGCCACACACTATCGATTTGTCGTTGTGTATCCGCTGCGGAGCTTGTTTGACTCGTTGTAAATTTAATGCAATCTACACTAAATAGAAAGAAATGAACGTAGTAATTGACAATAAAGCAATAGAGGTTGCCGAGAGTACAACGATACTAGATGCAGCCGAAACACTTGGTATTCACATTCCAACCCTGTGTCACTTAAAGTTGCCCCACCTAGGGGTAAATAACTGCCCAGCTGGGTGTAGAATTTGTGTGGTCGAGGTCGAAGGACGACGAAATCTCGCGCCTGCCTGTGCTACAAAATGTACCGAAGGTATGAAAATCACTACCTCATCGATTCGAGTGATGAACGCACGAAAAACTGTGATGCAGATGATTCTTTCGGACCACCCAAAAGACTGTCTGACGTGCAGTAAATCGGGTAATTGTGACCTCCAAGCAATGGCAACTCGACTAGGCATTCGCCATATTCCTGGCGAAAAATATGCTAAGATGAGCTCCTATAACCCTGACACTTCGCCATCAGTAATTAGAGATATGGACAAATGTATCTTGTGTCGCCGTTGTGAAACAATGTGTAACGAGGTGCAAAGCGTTGGTGCGCTTCACGCTGCATATCGTGGATTTGATGCAATTGTAACACCCGCCTTTGAACAGAATCTAGAGAAATCGACCTGCACCTTCTGTGGTCAGTGTGTAGCGGTTTGTCCAACTGGTGCGCTAACAGAGTTCGACTCTACAGCTAAGGTTGTCAGAATGTTGGCAAACCCCGCAAAAACTGTTGTAGTCCAGGCTGCACCAGCAGTACGCGCTGCACTTGGCGAAGAGTTTGGTATGAAGCCCGGAACTCTAGTAACCGGCAAACTAGCAGCTGCATTGCGTCGTCTTGGGTTCGACTATGTTTTTGATACAGATTTCGCTGCCGACCTTACAATTATGGAGGAGGGTGCAGAGCTACTCGACAGACTCAAAAAACACTTAGCTGGAGATAAAACAGTTAGACTTCCAATGCTAACTTCGTGCTGCCCGGCGTGGGTAAACTTTATCGAAACATACTTTAGCGATATGCTTGACGTACCCTCAACAGCCCGTTCGCCACAACAGATGTTCGGTTCGATTGCAAAGAACTACTTTGCCGCGAAAATTGGCGTTAAACGCGAAGAGATGGTAGTCGTTTCTGTGATGCCTTGTTTGGCTAAGAAGTATGAGTGCGCAAGAGATGAGTTCAAAGTTAAAGGCAACCCCGATGTTGACTTCTCGATTTCGACTCGCGAACTTGCACACCTCATCAAAGAAGCAAATATTAATCTCGCAGAGCTACCTGACGAAGATTTTGACTCTCCACTAGGTTCATCGACTGGAGCAGCAGTTATTTTTGGAACAACAGGTGGTGTAATCGAAGCCGCAGTTAGAACAGCCTATGAACTACACCTCAAAAAAACACTGCCAAAAGTTGATTTCGAACAACTCAGAGGAATGGAGGGTATTCGCTCGGCAACAGTCGATTTCGATGGATTAGAACTACGTATTGGTATTGCTCACGGATTAGGCAATGCTCGCAAACTGCTCGAAGATGTAAGAAATGGCAAACAAACGTTCCACGCTATTGAAATTATGGCTTGCCCCGGTGGCTGTATTGGCGGTGCTGGTCAACCACTACATCACGGCAACGAAAGTGTGCTAGAGGCTAGAGCTGCTGCGCTTTACAGAGAGGATAAGAGCAAATCACTTAGAAAATCGCACGAAAACCCTGATATTATTAGGTTATATAACGAATATCTAGGCAAACCGTTGTCGCATCGTTCGCACGAGCTACTACATACCTCGTATCATAAAAAAGGAGTGCTTTAGCACTCCTTTTTTATTCATAATTCGTAATACCTAGTTGTTTATTAGCACAAGCCACTATAACATACAAGAAATTATGAATTATGCATAATGAATTGTGACAAGTCATTTGTCACTAAAAATAAATCGCTAGAAAAAAGAGATGTAATTTGCTTTTTTTTACTACCTTTGCAGTTTGAGGGAGGTGTACAACCTCTATAAAATTGAAAGATAATAGCCAAAAAGACAATTTCAAAAAATCATAATAGCGAAACTTTTGACCTTAAACTAATTATAATGAGCACAGAAAACGCAAAAATCCTATACGTTGCCTCCCAAGTTGATCCTTACACCGAAGATAGTCAAATTGGCGCAATATGTAGAAACCTACCGCAACAAATACAAGAGAGCGGAATGCAGGTGCGCATTTTTATGCCTCGCTACGGAGTAATTAACGAAAGACGTGGCCAACTTCACGAGGTTATTAGACTGTCGGGAATGAACCTAATCATTGCCCAGAGCGACCATCAACTCATTATTAAAGTTGCTTCTATCTCAGGAGCAAGACTTCAAGTCTATTTTATCGACAACCAAGACTTCTTTGCACGCAAAGCCCTGTTTGCTGATGAAAATGGAGGTTTTTTTGAAGACAATGCAGACAGAGCAATGTTCTTCTCTAGAGGCGTGATTGAAACTGTCAAAAAATTGAGATGGGCACCAGAAATTATCCACACACATGGCTGGATAGCTTCAATTACACCAGCTTATCTAAATAAAGTCTTTAAAAACGACCCTATATTCTCTAAATCTAAACTAATCGTATCGCTATACGATGACGGATTTGAAGGGATAATTGACCCTGAATTCTCAGCTAAACTCAAAAAAGAGGGCATCAAGTTTACTGACCTCACAACTGTCGAAGAGCCGACATACCTTAATCTTATGCGTTTTGCTATCGAGAATAGCGCGGGAGTTGTGGTTTGCAGCAATAATGTTGATAGTTCACTCGTTGACTACGCTAAAGAACTTAATTTACCAATTTTATATAACTGTGAGGGAGAACAGACCAATATGGTCGAAATTTACAAACCATTTTATGAAGAGATTTTATCAAAATAACACAACTATGAGTGTGTTTGTTGCTCGCATCAAAGAGATGAGCAAAATGAGGGGTAGAGCTATTGTAGTTGCGCTAACATTGATGACATTGGTCGTTAGTTGTGTTAATACCAGCGATTTTTACGGAAACAACTTTGTTCCTCCTTCTCAGGAGATGAATACGTTGATTGACTCTGGAGGAAGAGTCAACACCTCGGTTATTGCACTTGACTCTATCGTTACTAGTTTGACAGGATACCCATATATTGGAGTCTATCAAGACCCTGTGTTTGGTCGTACAACAACAGAAATTTTAACCTCATTTGTCCCATCTGGATTCGATAACGAAGATGTGCGTTTCGGGGTTAATCCAGTTCTAGATTCACTAAAAGCATATCTCTATTTTATTGCACCAGTCGGAGATAGTAACTCTAAGCTAAAGGTTTCGATGCACCAAATCAAAGACCTTACTTTGAAGTACACCTCTACATACTACTCAAATTTCGATGCATCGAACTACTACGACCCAACGCCTATTGCTCAGTTCGAAGTCACAGGTTCAGACTCGATAGTGGTTCTAAACTTACCTCAATCATTCTACTCACAACTGCTCAACAACAATCCAGATAGAGAGAAAAATCCATACTTCAACGACACTCTCTTTATTGACACTTATAAAGGATTCTACTTTAGAGTGGAAGATAAAGATCCTCCAGCAAGTAGTGAAGGTGTGATGTATAGTCTTAACATATATTCTAGCAATATGTTGTTATACTATCATAACAAAAACGAAGAACCAGATACAACATATATGGGTTACAGCTTTATTGATACATATGAACCTGCTGGAAATAACTTCTTTACCATAACACACGATTACGATTTTGCCGATCCCTCGCAAGGCGGTATTAACGTAAACTTAATTGGCGACTCAACAACCTCAGTTGCTACACAGTACATTCAAGGAATGGGTGGACTTGGTTCACGAGTTGAAATCGACACAAACTACATAGAATCAATTAAAAAAGAGGCAATAGACAAAGGTTATAGCCACGTAGCACTTCAAAGAGCATCGATTAAATGGCAAATTAAAGACAAAACTCCCGAGTCCTATAACGATGCGGCTTCAAGGTTAGGTTTATACTATAGCTACGATTATAGTAGTTTCATCAAGGAGTACAACCCTACAAGTGAAGCACTATCCCAAAGCTACTCTTCTGAAATTGGAGGAACTATTAACCGCTCAAATGGCTATTATGAACAGGTAATTACTTCATCGATGCAGAAACTGTTCAACAAACCTAGTGATGTCCCATACACAATAAATGGAAACTATAACTATGTTATGCAACTATTCCCAGCTGCCGACGAAATGTATTTGTACTCAGGAGTACTACTAGGAGGAAGCGAATCGGTAGAATATGAACCAAAATTAGTGATTGTTTACACACTAATCAAATAGAGCTGTATATTACCAAGGAAGGATAGGCGTAACTTAAATATTGTAAAACAAACTCAAAAACAGAGTATATGAATAACCTAGTAATTGTTGAGTCACCGGCAAAAGCAAAAACTATAGAGAAAATATTAGGCTCAGAATTTACTGTTCTATCAAGCTACGGGCATATACGCGACCTACCTAAAGGAGATACCGCTATTAACGTAAAAAATGGTTTCGAACCATCATACGAAATATCTCCCGACAAAACAAAAGTTGTTAAAGAACTTAAATCGGCTGCTAAAAAAGCAGATATGGTGTGGCTGGCATCCGATGAAGACCGCGAAGGAGAGGCTATTGCTTGGCACCTATCAGTTGCGCTAGGACTAGATGAAAACAAAACAAAACGTATTGTTTTTCACGAAATCACTCCAACTGCCATAAAACACGCTGTCGAGAATCCTAGAGCAATTGATACTAAACTTGTCGATGCTCAACAGGCTCGTCGTGTGTTAGATAGGCTTGTAGGTTTCGAGCTTTCTCCACTACTTTGGCGCAAGGTAAAGCCACAACTATCGGCTGGTCGAGTTCAATCTGTGACCGTAAAACTTATAGTAGAGCGCGAACGCGAAATTCTGAACTTTGCTTCGACGGTATATTACAGGGTGGTTGCTCAATTTATAACTTCAGATGGCAAAACATTCAAAGCTGAATTAAAAAATCGACTTGGCGATAAAAAGAGCGCAGAAGAGTTTATCAATAACCTAAACAGCGCTACCTTCAGAGTTGAAAATATTGCTAAAACACCGCTGAAACGCTCCCCTGCACCTCCATTCACAACTTCAACACTCCAACAAGAGGCTTCTCGCAAACTAGGACTATCGGTTGCTCAAACAATGAGTACCGCTCAACGACTATACGAAGCAGGTTTGATAACCTATATGCGTACTGACTCGGTTAACCTTTCGGCATTAGCCATTGGCGCATCGAAAAGTGAAATTGAGAATCAGTTTGGAGAAAAATACTCTAAAACACGCAAGTTTACAACCAAAAGTAAAGGTGCACAAGAGGCTCACGAAGCTATCCGTCCTACATATTTCAACAACCACAAGGCTGGAAGTACAAAAGATGAACAGAGACTCTATGAATTAATCTGGAAACGTACAGTTGCATCGCAAATGAGTGATGCAGAGCTTGAAAAGACTACAATCACAATTGCAATTGACAAAAATGGCGCAACTCAAGAGCACAGTTTTGTAGCCATAGGCGAAGTTGTAACTTTTGATGGTTTCCTAAAACTATATCTCGAAGGTAACGATAACGAGGGCGTTGAAGGAGAACAAGACGACACACTACTTCCAAACCTAAAAACAGGCGAGGTTCTAGGGTTTAATAACATTACCGCCACTGAACGCCACACACAGGCTGCGGCCAGATATAGCGAAGCCTCGCTAGTAAAAAAACTCGAGGAGCTAGGTATTGGTCGTCCATCAACTTATGCTCCAACAATTACAACTGTTATCTCAAGAGGTTACATTGAGAAAGGGAACAGAGAGGGCACAAAACGCGACTACGAAATAATCACGCTAGACAGCAATTCTAAAGTAACTGTTTCGAAAAAAAGCGAAAAGGTTGGTGCCGAATCTAAAAAATTATTCCCAACCGATATAGGAATGGTTGTGACCGACTATCTACAAGGCGAGTTCCCAAACATTCTGGACTACTCTTTTACTGCAAATGTAGAGAAAGAGTTCGACTTCATTGCCGAGGGCAAAATTAAGTGGCAACAGATGATTGGCGAATTTTATGCTCCGTTCCATCAAAATATCGAAAAAGCCGCCACAAACGACCAATATGTTAAGACCGAAAGAGTAATCGGAGTTGACCCTGCAAGTGGGAAACAGGTTGTGGCTAGGGTTGGCAGATATGGTCCAATGGTGCAAATTGGCGAACCAGAGGATAAAAAGTTTGCTAAACTACAAAGCGGACAACTTATCGAAACAATTACGATTGAGGAGGCTATGAAACTATTTGCCTTGCCGCGAAGTGTCGGCGAATTCGAAGGCAAAGAGGTTGTAATTGGACTAGGTCCATTTGGTCCTTATGCTAAACACGACAGCAAGTTTACTTCGCTCAAAAAGGGTGTTGACGACCCACTAACCATAACTCTCGAACGTGCTGTTGAACTAATTGTTGAAAAACGCACAGCGGAAGCTAATCGAGTGATTGCTCGTTTCGAAGCTCTCGACGCAGAGGTGCTCAGAGGAAGATTTGGTCCCTATATTGCTTCAAAAGGCAAGAACTATAAAATTCCAAAGAGTGTTGATGCCGAAAAACTCGACGAGGCAGGCTGCAAAGAGATAATGGATAGTGTTACGCCCACCGAGCCTAAAAAAGGTTTTAAAAAGGGTAAAAAATAGAATATAGAGCACTCCTGCTTTACACAAGTAAAAAGCGTGTCAAGATTTTGACACGCTTTTTTTATATACTTTACTCAAAAAGAGAAATAAAATAGCAAAACTGCTATTAAAAAGAGGTAGAAAGTAAAAATGATTTACTACCTACCTCTTCAATAAAAATATCTATTGCCTCAACAACAGAGAGCAAATAGAAGAGTGTAACTTACGCCCACTTAACAAGCGCAAAGTCTTGACGGTGAGGCAATTTATCGTTCTTCGGATATAGTCGAATAGCAACATCGAAAGAGCCGGTAAGTTCTGGCTCATTTTCAAGTCTATATCTAGCAATACCATTCTCAAACGACATTAGACTAAACTGATTAGTGTGATGCACCTTAATTTTTTGTCCGGCTGGAACTGCATCGGCAACCAATAGTTCAACCCCAATCTCATCTGGACTAAGTCCAGCTGTATCGACAGAAACCTCAAGTACATATTTATGACCAGTTAAAATAGCCTCCATTTGAGGATTATAACGTTTTGTATCGACAACCTTTACACTATCCCAAACTTTTGAAACTTTACGTTTCCAAGCTGCCAATGAACGTACTAAAGAGAGATCGTTTGCCATAACCTCTGTATGACGAGCGTAAAGCTTGTTATAGAAGCGATCTTCATAATCTTGCATCATACGATTTGTAGTGAAATTCGATGCAACATCTGCAACACAGTGCTTAACCATCTCCATCCACTTAGGCGAATAACCCTCCTCATTTTTATCATAATAAGTAGGTACGATTTGGTCTTCGATAGTAGCATAAATCATCTCGGCATCCAACTCGTCTTGGAAACGTTGCTCATCGAAAGTGCGCTCCAATGGCAACATCCAACCAGCATCTTCACGATAACCTTCAACCCACCAACCATCGAGTACAGAGAACTGCATTACACCATTCATAACAGCCTTTTCACCACTAGTTCCCGACGCTTCGAGCGGACGTGTAGGAGTGTTCAACCATACGTCAACACCTTGAACCATACGACGAGCCAACTCCATATCATAGTTTTGGAGGAAGATAATCTTGCCTAGGAATTGAGGCATTTTCGAAACCTCTACAATCTTTTTAATCAAATCTTGACCAGCTTTATCTGCTGGGTGAGCTTTACCAGCAAATACAAATTGAACAGGACGCTCAGCGTTGTTAACCAAAGCCGAAAGTCGCTCCATATTTGTAAATAGCAGGTGAGCACGCTTGTAGGTTGCAAAACGACGAGCAAAACCAATTGTCAACACATCGGGACGAAGCGACTCTTGGATATGTACCAACTGACGTGGAGAGTCAAAACGGAACTGCATCGGATCGGCAACTCGACGACGAATAAGATTCAACAAACGGTTCTTAAGATATAGTCTAGCGTCCCACATATCTTTGTGCGAAATGCTATAAATTTTATCCCAATTAACTTTAGAGTAGTCACCTCCGGCAAACTCAGCTCCAAAGGCTTTGTAATACATATCTTTGAGGCGGTCAGCAGTCCAAGTTGGAAAGTGTACACCATTAGTCACATAGCCAATATGAAGTTCATTGACCATATAACCTGGCCACATATGACCCAAAATATCTTTGCTAACCTCGCCGTGCAGCCAGCTCACACCATTAACCTCTTGACTAAGATTGCAAGCAAGTACACTCATCGAGAATTTTCCGTCAGAGTCATCTTTCCCAAGAGCTACAAACTGCTCCCAAGTAATCTTAAGACGCTCTGGATAGTGCCACATATATTGGCGAATCATTCCCTCGTCAAACGCATCGTGACCAGCTGGAACAGGAGTGTGAGTTGTAAAGAGTGACGAGCTACGAACTGCTTCCATAGCTTCAGAAAAACTCAAATCATACTTCTCGATAAAGTCACGAGAGCGTTCCAGTCCAATAAATGCAGCGTGACCCTCATTGCAGTGATAAACATCGCTCTCAATACCAAGTGTGTTGAGTAGGCGAATACCACCAATACCCAACAAGAACTCCTGTTTTAGACGGTTTTCCCAGTCGCCACCATACAAGTGGTGAGTAATCTGACGATCTTCAGGCAGGTTCATCTCGTGGTCAGTATCCATCAAATAGAGTTCGGTACGTCCAACATCACAACGCCAAATACGAGCCGTTACAGTACGTCCTGGGAATGCAATTTGAACCGTTTTCCACTCGCCATTCTCGTCACGAACTGCAGTGATAGGCAATTTATCGAAATTTTGGGCTTCATAATTAGCCTCTTGCTCGCCTGCATTACTTAGACGTTGAGTGAAGTACCCATATCGATATAAAAGACCTACGGCAGTCATAGGTACATTCTTGTCTGAGCTCTCTTTGAGGTAGTCACCTGCCAATATACCCAAACCACCAGAATAAATCTTGAGTGATGAATGCAAACCATACTCCATTGAGAAATAGGCTATTCTAGGTTTTTTGCCCCCATTTTTGCCATCCATATAGGCTTTGAAAAGAGCGTAAACGTTATCTAAACGAGCTAGGAACTCTTCGTTCTCCGCCAATTTTTTAAGTTCGGTAAGGCTCAATCTGTCAAGCAACGCAATTGGATTGCGATCAACCTCAGCCCATAGTTCGTTGTTAATACTCTCGAAAAGACGACGAGCAGGGTCGTTCCAACTCCACCATAAGTTTTTGGTCAACTCCTCCAAACGGCGCAAACTATCTGGAATTGCACGTTCAACCACCATACGAGTCCAATTTGGGTGAGAACCGGGAGCTGCTTGTTGAGAGATAAATCCTATCTGCTCGTGATTATCGCCACCATCTTGGTGGACTGATTCAGTAATAAATTCTTCTTTTCTGTTTTGTGTTTGTTCTTGTGCCATAGCATATGCTTTTTGGTAATATTCATATAGATTCTCCCAAAGTGCTATCTGTGATAGCTTTTGAGCAGATTTTCTAATCTCATTCATCGACGCCTCATCTTGCGCGGCATAATAAAGTAGTGTAGAGCTAATTGCAGAGGTAAGTTCACTGCTATTAGTGTCGTTACGTTCAATCACTGTCACCCCTGTATGAGCATCGTTAGCGTACTCTTCGACCCAAAGTCCGAAACCTGCAAGCGAGGTAGTAATGGTTGGTACTCCAAAGGCAATACTCTCAAGGGGGGTATAGCCCCAAGGCTCATAATAAGATGGAAATACAGTAACATCACAACCAACTAACAGCTCATAGTAGCTCTTATTGAACACACCATCATTTCCATTAAGATAACAAGGTACAAACATCACGTGTACCCCACTTCGAGAGTCTAACAAACCTCTCGAACGCAAATGCCCAATTACAGGATCGCCTTCAGGGTCCCCTAGATAGTGTGTTGTGTTTGCAAGATTACGGGGGTCACACTCACGATTTTCGCCCTCAACAAATATTTGATGTAAATCCCTACGAGCACCGTGATTCCAACAAGGAACCATAATATAGGCTAGAATATCGCGCTTTAACTCTTCTCCCGAATTCTTAAGCAGAACAAGTGAGTCGATAAATTCGTCGATACCTTTGTTCTTAAACTCATAGCGACCACTAATTGCAACAATCATTGGCTCGTTCTCAAAATTGGTCGAAAGCGACTTTTGAGCAACATCAATAAGAAGCTTACGAGCCTCTTTGCGTCTATTGTCGTAATCCTCGCCTTTGTAAACAAAGTCATTCTCAAAACCATTTGGAGTTACAATTGTTGGATGCTTGTGCAACATTGCCTCACACTCTCGAGCCGTAATCTCGCTCACAGTAGTAAAAGCATCACAGTTATTAGCAGCCATCTTTTCGATTGAGTGCTTTGCAACGACTCCAAAACGATGTGCCAATTCATCGGCATTATAGCTATTCATAGGACCATAAAGCGGAAGTCCATTGCCTGCAATACAACGCCCCATTACTGTTGCGTGAGTTGTAAAGACAGTTGCAATTCGCGGCACATGCTTACGGAGATAGAGTCCACCCGAACAGGTCATCCACTCGTGAAAGTGTGCCGTTACTTCATCAGCAGACGTAGTATAATAGGCGGCAAAAGACTCGACAACTCGGGCTGCAATATAACCAAAAATTACAGGCTCTATATAATCCCAACCTCCAGAAATACTATCTACATTGAAATCCTCCCAAAGTTTTGCTAATAGCTCATCTTTACGAATTAAAAAGTCGTTAAAACTTACTAGAACCACAATCGGACTGCCTGCAACCTTCCAACGACCAATTCGAATTCTTAAACCCTCGTTATAAGCCTTTGCTCTCCAATCCGAAAAAAGAGTTTCATCTTCGTCAAATTCGATATTAGGACTCTCAGACGTAAAATCAGGTCCAATTAGAATATAATTATCACCATAACTCTTCTTAACAGTAGCCGCTTTAGTTCCAACAACCGTATGAATACCACCTACCTTATTGCAAACCTCCCAAGAGGTCTCAAACAAATATTTTTTACTCTCTTTCATCTGTAATGCTAATATTTTCGTAATAACAAATGTCATATGTCTATAGATAGCTAATTGTATGCCATCTCAAAACAAATTCACTCAAAAT
>CAMTOL010000028.1 GCA_947074135.1 uncultured Rikenellaceae bacterium | reverse complement strand
AGCTCTTTGTCGACAGCCCATAGAGCTACATATTCGCTTCTGACCGCAAAAATAGCACTCTGAGTTGCAGGCTGGAGCAATGCGGCATCGTTTAAATAATTTTCGGTGTAACGATGATCGAAAATCTCGAAAGGAATTATCAAAACCGAAGGTACACTCCATTCGACCTCCGAATTTAGTCCGTAATAACCCGAAAGTACTTGGTCTAAATCGTAGCTCGATAATTCACCACTGCTCTGCACCGTGGCAGACTCTATTTTAAAAGAAAATCCACCCAGAGTAATCTGAATGGATAGTTCTTTACTATTATTTGTCATAGTTTGACTTTTCAAGATAGTTGTTTTCGATGGAGAATTGACTATTTGTCAAATTCCTCAATTTAATACTATTCCCAGTTACCAGCTTCGTTGTTAGCTTCGTTAATCGAACCAACTTTCAAACCGTCTGCACGTTTTAGTGTGTTAACTTTTTCGTCACGATAGTTGATAAGTTCTTGTTCGTCAAGGTCGCCAAGGAACGATTTGTAAGGAGCATAAGCTTCAAACACAGGAACAGCCATTTTAGACTCTGTCATAAGAGTTGCTGTGTCTAGTTTGAATTTCAATTTTGAACCAATTGCTTTTTCAGAGAAAGGTATGAACTGAATATTCTCAATTACAAATTTCTCGCCTCTGTGGTTAAATAGAGTGTCGGTTAGTGCTATTGCCGTTTTAATACGTACTAGTTTACCCATTGCAGCTGAGTCATCTTCACTACCGATAGCCATCTCAACGATGATTGAGTCGTTTTTGTAGTAGTTGATAAGGTCTTCGAAAGAACCTGCAAACTTACCGTATTTTGTACGGTATGAGCGTTGAATTGTGCGAATGTCTTTCAGACGTTCAATAACCACAGTTTCGCGTTCTGAACGATTTCTTTCGAACTCAATTGGGGTTTCGAACATTTTGTAAACCCAGTAGCCAAGAGCAATAATACCTAGGGCAAGTAGAATTTGTAAAACAGCTTTCATATTTTAAATTTTTATTAGTTATCTTTGTTTCAATATTGAAATGATTGAACGAAATAAGATGTTATCAACACATATTGAGACCCAAATATACAACAATTTTCCATTCTTGCCAACTGTTGAGCAAAAAAATGTAATAAATTCTCTTTCTACTTATATTACTGACGGTGCTGAACAGGAGTTTTTTATACTCAATGGTTATGCCGGAACGGGAAAGACCTCAATTATTGCTGCGCTTGTTTCGGCTCTCTATTCGCTTAAAATCAAGTTCTTTATGCTTGCTCCGACTGGTCGTGCTGCCAAGGTTGTAAGTGCTTACAGCGGATTTACAGCCTCGACAATTCATAAAAAAATTTATCGTCAACGTGCGATGGGTGCTGATGGTGGAATGTTCTCGCTCAATATCAATAAATCGAACGATACGATATATATTGTCGATGAGGCGTCAATGCTCTCAAATGGTAGTTTCGAAAAATCGATGTTTGGTTCGGGACGATTGATAGATGATTTAATTGAGTATGTTAACACTGGAAATAATAATAGGTTGATACTCGTTGGTGATGATGCGCAGTTGCCTCCAGTTGGACTCGACTTTTCGCCTGCTCTAAATCCTCTCCAAATTGAAGGATATGGGAAGGTATATTACAATACGATGCACGAAGTTGTGCGTCAAGGGCAGGACGATAAAAGTTCTGCTATCTTGCAAAACGCTACAAACGTTCGCCTCTTTATCGACCAGAAACAGATTGAACTGCCTCGACTTATCACTGCAAAAGATGTTCAACGTGTTTCGGGAACTGAACTAATCGAAACTATTGACGACTGTTACCGAAAAGTTGGAATCGAAGATACGATTGTCGTTACTCGTTCTAATAAACGTGCGGTGGAGTACAACAAGGGTATTCGTCGTGCGGTGTTAGATATCGAAGATGAGCTGTCGGCTGGCGATATTGTTATGGTGGTTAAAAACAACTATTCTATACCCGAAAATGAGCCTGAATCGAAGATAGATTTTATTGCCAATGGCGACATAGCGGTTATTGACCGTATTATTAAGCATTACGAGATTTATGGATTTCGATTTGCCAAGGTACAGCTACATCTGCCCGATTATGACGACTACGCGTTGGAGTGTTTGGTTATGCTAGATGCACTTTATAGTGAATCTCCGTCGCTTACTCGTGAACAGAGCGAGAGGTTTTTCTTCGAAATAGAGAAGGATTATGCCCATATTGGCGAGAAGCGCAAACGTTATAAAGAGATTATGAACAATCCTTTTTGGGGTGCTCTCCAGATTAAGTTTGCCTATGCCGTAACTTGTCATAAAGCTCAGGGAGGTCAGTGGAGTAGGGTATTTATTGACCGTATGATATTTGGCGATGAGCCTCTGACTCGTGATTTTCAGCGTTGGCTCTACACTGCAATTACACGTTCGACCGAGAAGCTCTATTTTGTAAACTGGCAGGACGAACTATTTTAGTTTGTTAGGTTAGGAGGTATTTTTTTGTTGGTATATTTTGGGGTTTATATGCTTCGAAGTTTCAGTTTTAATACGCTTATTATAGAAGAGCTGTCCTCTAATATTGAGGACGGCTCTCTTGATTCACTCTAGCGGCAAGCAACTTACCGTAGTTTCACTTTGTTTGTTAATTAACACTCCAACGGTTATCAGCTCCTCCAATAGCTACTTTTCCTGCTACTACATAACCTGATGGGATGGAGCTGTAAGTACCACTTGAGATAAACCCTGCACTGTCAGTTCCGCCTGGGTACTTAAATTTCTCTTCAAACTTATCTGAGAACAAATAGAATGAGGTAGGGATCTGGTCGCCAGTTGTGCCGTGATAGAAGTCGCCACCAGTAACCGAAATCGAATTAACTTTGGTTTCGGTAGTTGGATCTACATTACCTGTTATGCCGTTGTCTAGATATTCATAGATAGCGTAACCTTGCGCACTCTCAATAGTACCGCCAGAGATGGTAATATCCATTGCACCAGCATAGCCGTTGTTACTTTCGATTTGGATAGCAGCACCACTAGCATTAGTACCATTACTATTTCCTCCAGTAGGTGCGCTATTTACTCCATTACTTTTAATTGTACCGCCTTTAATATTCAATATACCAGACTTAATAGCTATACCACTATGTACACCTTCGATGTAGGCTCCAGCTTCGATATTCCACTTGGCATAACCTGCTGCATAGATACCAGATCCACCTTGTGAACAATCTAATTTCGCTGTTGATCCGATATTGAAAATAGGGTAGTTTGATGTATGCTTAACCTCTCCATTAATATATAGAGATCCGCCAAAAAGACCATCGATGCTTCTGCTTTTCGCAGTTAAAGTTCCGTTTACATTTACTGTTGTGCCGTATGCATTACTTTTGTTTGGAGTAATAAATAGAGCATATAGACCTGCAAGAGTTACATTTTCGCCAATAGTAACAGTGGTGTAGTCTGGAACATCTGTGTCTGAACCCTGAATTACAACTGCTCCCGAAGCAGGATCTGTCTCTTCAATCGTGCCAGTGCCAATAATGCTGAATTTAGATCCTTTAACTTCTAAAACACGTTTAAGAGCTGTAATATTATAACCATTTAGATCAAGTGTAAGTGATTTGTCAGTTATTTTTACTGAAGTTTCTAGTGCGATATTACCTTTGAGTTGGAGTAGGTCATTTGCATTGGTTTCGTTAATTGCATCTTGTAGTGAATTGTACGACTTGTTTTGCATTGCATTGAAAACAGTTGGTCCATCAGTCTCTTTAACAAATTGAATGTCGTTGCTTTCAGCCATTACTTCTGGCTGAGCTGCACCTTCACATAACGTTACGGTTATCTGAGTCCCACTTACGTTTTTAATCTTAGCTACTTTGCCGTAAATGCGAACATTACCTTTTGAGATATGTAACTCCTCAATTTTCACACTCTTCGCTACTATAAGAGTTGTAGGTGAGGTAGCAGCTTCAACTTTAGAGTATGCTGTTTCGCCGCTAGTAGCAGTTAGAGTAACTGTTGTTGCAGGCATACTAATAGATACTGACGGAGGAGTTTTGCCACTTTGGGTCTCAGGTGTAGCCAAAGTAAGATTCTCGACAGCGTCGCTGGTACCCGAATTGTCAGTTACTGTAAAATTCGCTCCACTTGCTACTGTCGAAAGAGAAAGAGTTCTGTCGGTGCCAGATGTAGGAGACGGAATGTTAATAGTTTCGTTGCTCACTTCTGCTGTATAATTTACAGACTTCTGTGTTGTAAGTTTAGTTTCAATGTCAGATGATGATGAGGCAGCTACTGTTCCGTACACAGCATTGAGAACCTTTAGGTGTCTGCGTACAACCGAAACATTAGTAAAGGTCGTAGTCGAAATTAAAGTGGTATTATTATATATCTCTAGCTTAACTTCGGGATATGTGCCAACAGGTACAGGTATATAGAATACACCTGACTTATCAGCTGTCGAGCGAGAAAAATTAATATGCACTTCATTTCCTGCTGTTCCACTTATAGTATTAATTTGAGGTGTAACGGCTGTCAAATCAACAGTGAAATCACCTTCTATTGCTTTGTTGGGAGTGGTAAGTCTGAATTGATAACTACTAACAGCAGGAAGATTATCGTACTTAACGCACAACACTGCGCCTAAGTGTTTCATATTAACATATGTGCCATTAATAGCACCCCACATCGGAGCGTTGAAACTCACTCCAGTTCCGTAAGGTTGAGTAAAAATAGCTCTCATCTACACCATCGCCATAATCATACGTTTGAGGTAAGTTGTATTTTAAACTACTACTAGAAAGCATTGAGTGGGTATTTCTAAACGGATAAACAGCATAATAACCATCTATATCGCCTGAAATAGAACCCGTAAACTCGCCAGATCCACTACCTGCACCAGATACTAATGTCAATGCCTGAAAAGTGTCAGGGAAGTTATTGGTTGTAACACCTAGTTGGTCACCTGTTGTCCAATAAAAACTGCCATTAGGTTCGAAGCCTACCCGTGTTGCTGACGAATTGCTTTCGTAAGAGGCGGTCAACGTGCTTTTGTTATACTCAACTGGCTCGTCAGCTACCAAAGTGGATTTGCTGCAACTTGCTAAAAATCCGCAAGCTAAAAGCGCAGCAATTGTAATTATATTTCTCATTTTCTGTTTTCTTTAATAATTAATTAAAAGGCTCTTTAAGTTCTGCTAAATTAGATAGCATCGACTTAATGGTTGTTAACCCCAAAGTCCGCCTTCGCCACTTGAAGCGATAATGCCTTCGATTTCAAGATCTATGATCTCTACCTGTGGAGCTTCATAGTTTAATAGGTTTGTTTGTTTCATAGCAAAAAGAGTTAGGTTAATATTTGTAAATATTGTTGTTAGACTTTTACAGCTAAAAGGCTTTTTGCTAAAGTAGCAAAGCAATAAATAAACAACAGAAAGTGGTTGTGCTAAGTGTCACTGGATAAGCAATGTAATGATAAGAAGGTGGGGGTTGTGTGATCGTAATGCTACTATTTTATAATTATGCATTATACTAAATTGTATGCAGGGTAATGAATCTTTGTTGAATATGCAAATATTTGTTTGTGTATTTTTATGCAAAATCTCTCTATAAAGTGCTAGATTGACACTTACAGATATAGAGGTCAAAAAGACTATTTCTCTTTTTAAATTTTATATAAAAGAGAAAGAAACTAAACTAATTTAGTTAAAACTATAAATTTGTTATTATCTCTACTGCTTCCAATAGATTGATATTGTGAGATAGGGAGTAACTATATGCCCTTAAGAGTGTTATTGCGGTAACAAAGACTGCAAACGAGAATAGAGCGCAAACTGTATATAATATGTAAAGCAATATACTCTTAAAAATTGTTTTTGTCCAACCTTCATCATAAAAACGCTTTGCACTAATTGTTACATAAAATAGTGCCCATAATATCAATATGGAGCTAATCGAAGAGTCGATAGTTGGGAATCTTTCAAAACAGTAAGATTCAATATATGTTAAGATAAAAATACTAAACACGAAGCAGTGCAAGTGAATTGCGTAGATTAAGTGTGCTATGTAACGTTTATGTCGTTTTCGAAATAGCAACATACTGATAAGACCAAACAGTGGCATTGCCATAATCATAGCAAACGGTAGCTTAGATATAATATCATTACCCAGCTCCTTAAATATTATTTCTCGCTCTATATCAACATCACTTCTCTGTTTTGTTTTATTGTTTGTCGCCAAAGAGTCTGTTTTGGAAATTTCGGTTAAAATTTCACTCTTGCGAAGTGTGTCTGGAGTGGCAATTGCTGTTATTTCGATGCTCTCTTCTCTGTCATATGGCTCTGTAATGTCAATTGTAGATAGATAACCAAAGAGCAGGGCGATGAACATATATAGATTTATGGGGGATACATATCTTCGGATATGACCTTTTGTAAATTCTAATGATAAATAACCGGGATTACAGAAAAGTCTATGTGCTGTCTGGAATAGTCTGCTGTCAAATTGGAAGTTAGTCTCGCAATATTGTTTAATGAAGCTCCAAATAGTTGGGTTAATTTCAGTTGCGTGTTGTCCGCATCGGTGACAGTAGGACCCTTGTAGAATCTCGTTGCAGTTTTTGCAACGTTTGTATCGCGGCTTTTCGTACGATGCTAGCTCGTTGTCGTTGAGGCGTTTCTTTAGTTTCAATCGATTGTAACGAAACGAACGACGACTACGTTTAAATAGTGATGAGATAGAATTACCAACTTTTGCTATACGCTCTTTGAGGGTTTGTTTGGTTTTGTTCTTCATCTTGTAGGTGGTGCGTGATTTTAAGCTGTTGATTGCTAGCTTCTTTTAGCAGCTAACATTCCGCAAGCGGCAAATATATCTTCGCCTCTTGAGTTGCGTGTCGTGGTTGTTACTCCTGACTTGTTGAGCGCAGTGTTGAACTCTTTAATCCGAGTGTCACTGCTGCCTTTGAGTGGACTGTCAGGTATCTGATGGAAACGAATTAGGTTAACTCGGCAACCTCGTATTGGTTTGAGCATATCGACAAGCCCTTTGATATGTCGTTCTGTATCGTTTACGCCTTCGAACATAATGTATTCAAAGCTTACTCGACGTTGGTGCGAAAAATCATACTTTTTGAGTAGTTCGATAGTTTGAACAATTGGATTCTTGTTCTCCGATGGCATCAGTTTAAGGCGTTCGTCTGCAAATGGAGTGTGGAGGCTAACTGCAATATTTACTTTCGAGTTGTCCAATATTTTTTGCAAGCTATCGTAAACCCCAATAGTCGAAACAGTAATGCGAGTAGGACTCCAAGCCAATCCCCAAGCAGCAGTCAATATTTCGCACGAACGAAGCACTTCGTCCACATTGTCGAGAGGTTCGCCCATTCCCATAAATACTATGTTCGTCAGTTGTTCGCTTTGGTCAACCGATAGTACTTGATTGATGATATCGGTTGCGCTTAGACTCTCCAAAAAACCAAGCCTAGCAGTCATACAGAACCGACAACCCATCTTGCAGCCCGATTGTGATGATATGCAGAGAGTTTTCGAAGTTTCGGAGGGTATATAGACACTCTCTATTTTGTTGCCACGAGGTGTTTCGAACAGATACTTTTGAGTGCCATCTACAGAAAGAGCAGAATCGCAATAGGAGTAACGACCAATCTGGCAACTATTGGCTAGTAGCTCTTTGTTCTGCTTCGAAAGGTTTGTTAGCTCGTCGAACGAAGAGACTCTCTTTTTGTAAATCCAGTCGGTTAGTTGCGCACCTACAAAGCGGCGCATACCAATTTGAGTTATTAGGTCGGTAATTTGTTCAAGCGTTTTGCCTAGTAGTGCCTCTTTCATCTTTTTGTTTTAGATTGTAATTGTCACAAAAGTACATTCAATAAACTAGATTGCCAAATTTACGTCTATTAATCATTGCTCTAACTTGTACTATTTGTAGTACTCCAATATTGCATCATCGGGGATTGGAGTGCCAAACATCCAACTAATGCCGAGGTTGAATCTTGGTATGTTTAAGAGAGAATTGTCAATAATTATATAATAGTTGGTTGGTGTGAAACGACTATAATTGAGTGCAGACTCGATATAACCAATGCCAACGTCGGCTGTGAGGGTCAGTTTCTTGTGAATCTTAAATCGATAGCCATACGATATCCCGTAGCTGAGGTGTGTATTGTCGCTGTTTCGAAAACCGCCGCTATAGAGCATATCGAAAAGAGCAACATCGGAGAATAGTCCAATGAAGTGTCCATATTCAACTTTTGAGTTGCGTTCAACTCCACCTCTGTTCTCATTGCTAGATTTTATAAACCAAAATCTTATCTCGGCAGATGCAGCGCCATAGCGGTTATAGCGTTTAATGTCAGGCTGACCCCACCAGGCTTGTTGTAGCGAACCGCCCACTGTAAAACGGTCACTTATTGAGTACCAACCACCATATCTAGGCATAATTACAACTCTTGTATCACGTTGGGGAGTGATTGACGTTTCTTTTGTCTTTGTGATTGTCGATTTGTTGATATATCTAGCAGTAGGGAGTGAATCGATAGGTTGATTTATAACATATTGTGCTTTGGATTGTGAGCTGTATAGTAGAGTTGGTAGCAAAATTAATATTACTTTAATCCATCGCATCGTTTTGACCCTTAGTCGTTCGTTGTTACGACTAAAGTAGAATCAAAGCCTATGCCAACCTTTTGAATTGTCAATTGTCAATTGTCAATTGCTTCTCAAGGAGCTCTTGAACGCCTAAAGTAGCATCCTTCTCGATTATGTGTAGTGGATTGTTGGGCAGATGGAGTGCAGGGGCGTTTGGGTCGATTAACCAAACGGGAACACTTGGTTTGATATATTGAACCAACGATGCAGCAGGATATACCTGCAACGATGTGCCTATGACAATGAAAATGTCGGCGCTTGAGGCTATCTCTATTGCTCTGTCCATCATTGGTACAGCCTCGCCAAAAAAGACAATAAAAGGGCGTAGTAACTCTTTTGTTTCAGGGTGACGAGCATCTAAACTCTGCTCCCAACCCTCAATATCAACTGTTAGACTATTATTTCTAGTGCAACAAAGTTTAGTTAGTTCGCCGTGGAGGTGGGTGACTTTTGAGCTTCCAGCCCGTTCGTGCAGATTATCGACATTTTGAGTAATGACCTCAACGTCGTACTGCTTCTCAAGTTCCACTAGGGCATAGTGAGCTGCGTTTGGCTCTTTGGATAGCATCTCGCGGCGACGGAGATTGTAGAACTCAATTACACGATTGCGATTTGTAGCCAACGCCTCGGGAGTGCATACCTCTTCGATTCGATAGTTTGCCCAAAGTCCATCGCTGTCCCTAAAGGTGGCAAGTCCACTCTGGCGACTAACTCCTGCGCCTGTGAAAACTACTATCTTTTTTCTCATTTTATGACTCCTTAGTGAATTTAGTAGATAAATGGAATTATACGTTTGAGCTTCTTGTTTTGAGCCATCTCGTCGCCAAACTCACTCTGATAGTTGTGGTAAATCGAATTGGCTCTCGGTGTTAGATTGGCAAATGTCCAGAGTGCAAATACAGCACCAGCCGCCGACCAACTCATCACCGCAAAACCACTCCACTCAACAAATTCCCCAAAATAATTGGCCGATGTAACATAATTAAAAGCACCGCCAGTTGGTAAATAGTGAGCCGTATCGCCTGGTTTGCGAAGTCCACGAATGCGACGGTCAGAGTCAATATTGATAAACATACCTATAAAGAACAGCACTATTCCAATCCAAAACTGAGGAGTGTAGAACCACTCTGAGGTGTACATTCCAACTGGCGAAACATAAAAAATCCAGCCGCCCTGCATAAGAGCATTGAGCGAATTAAAAGTCGCCCCCATAGCTACTATTGAAATTGGCATTCGACTCTTACCCTTAATAAGTAGTGGGAAAATAAATGAACGCTGAAAATAGTGAAGCTGAAAACAGAGGAAAAATACTAAAGCAGCAGACTCGATAGCTCGCCCGCTTTGAAGCATTAAAATAGTCATAAGTATAAAGACTGGAGCCTCCATTAATACCCAACCTAAACGATTTGGTAGCGAAAAACCCCATTTGGGAGTGTAAAACTTGCCGTAACCAGCCTTAATAAAGTAGAGTGCCACAAAAACTATTATGGCAATAGCTGCCATAATACCTAGAAAAAAATTGAAGTGTTGTAACATATAGTTCTTTGTCTATCTTTTATTTAATACGTCCTTAAATGTCTGCTCTGATATATATAACCACACCGCAGTTTATATATGAAACTTGGCGCAAAGATAGAAAAAAGAACTGATTTTTAAACAAAAATAGTCAGTTTTAAGCTGTGAAGAGATGTTCTACAAGAACCACTTAATTAGATATATGATGTATTGTAACATTTTTTGCAAGAGTTGTTTATAAAGGTTATTTCGATGTTTTGAACATCTGTTTTTGCAACGTAGTTACACAATCAAAGAGTATGCCTAAAATATTACAAAATAGTTTAATTATTGGTTTGATTTCAATAGCTTTGCTCTACCATATTTAATGCTTGCTGCGTATGCTGCACAGGCTAATAGAAAATAGACTCCATTGAATCCAAAGAGTGATGTACTGCGGAGCAATATCTGATATTGTTGCACCCATTGCGGTAATCTCAACATAAGCAAGTGTTGCAGGTGTGACTGGGAAAATATAGTGAGCCCACTGCCACCACACTGGCATCAACTCCAAAGGGAACGAAACGCCGCTTAGAAATATTAACCCAACCGAGAAAAATGTTATAACAAGTAGCGGAACTTCAGAATCTCCATAGAAAACAGTCATTGCCATAGCTAAAAAACAAGTGCTAAGTAGAAATGGAGTTATCATAACGGCTATGTCGAGTGGATTGCCTATGTTGGGTAGAGGAAAGATTAGAGGCATTAAGCCGAGTAGAAACAGTGCAAAGATCGAGTAAAGCGTGAAATATACTGCTGTCTTGCTAAGTACCACCTTTGCTATCCTCCCAAACGTTATCTTGCCTGTGTCGAAGAGTAGAATTGAACCTGTGCGTCGCTCCTCGCCTCCAACCATACCAATTACCATCATCAGAGTCTGGAACATAATAATCATCAACGCAGCAGGGATTAGATAACTTCCATAGCCGCTAGTGTGGTTGTATAGAGCCGTTCCAACAACATTCGCTGTCGGAGTTTGGGCAATTCGTTGCACATCTTCGCGAGGTAAGAATACCGCCATATTGGCTCTGTAACGGTCATTGAGTTCGAGCATTGCTCCGGCACTAGACTCTTGGAGCGCAAGGTAGTAGAGGAAAACATCAGTCGTACCATAGGTCGCAAAGGTGCTCTGTTCGCCTCGCTTGACTCTTGTTTCAAAATCTTTGGGCAGATAGACTATACCCTCGATTTTGTTGTGCGATAGCATATCTTTCGCCTCCTCCATTCCTAAGATATTTGACTCAATTTTAACTTGAGGAGCAGCGTCCAATAGTCTTGAGTACTCTCTGCTCAATGCACTTTGAGAGTCGTCAACCACAACGATTGGCATATCGCGTACGAGGTTTGGAGCGTACATTAGGTTGTAGAGAAATCCATAAACAATAATGCCGCCGATAAGAACAAGCATAATGCTATAACTCGAAGTTATTACCTTGAGTTCTGAACCAATAATCTGGGCAAATGTTTTTAGAGGTGTGCTATTGTTATTATCGCTCATTGGAGTATGTGAAAATCGCAACCTAAATTGCTGGATAAAAAGTTGTCTGTTAGTTCTAGTCTTAGTGAATCAGGTCGTACCTATGCGACTGTATGGCTTTGCGAAGGTGTGGTAGGAGCATAAAGGCTAGTAATACAAAAACTAACATAGCTGCAGCATTGACCCAACTGGTCGCAAAAGTGTAACTGCCTCCCAATAACTGCTGCGAAATCTCGACAAAATGTCGTATTGGCAGAAGATATGAGAACCACTCAAAAAGTGGATACATCGTCGCAACGGGAAAGGTAACTCCCGAAAGCGTTGCCCCAAGAGAGCCTATCATCGAAACAATACTTATAATGACGGCAAAGGCTGGAAAGAGCGAATATATGATTAGAGCTAGTGCCTGAGTCGAAAGTACAAACTGGATAACGGTGAGATTCAAACCCCAAAAATCACCCTTAAACGGAATGTTCAAAACTCCGAAAAATATGTAGTTGGCAAAAATACCAATTGTAATAAAAATTAAGCAATAGGGTAGCAATTTCCCAAGCACTGCCGATAAGATATTGCCATTGGCGCACTCCAGCCACTCATCAGAGGTGCCAAAACGCATCTCAGAACCAATAACATATACAGTCACAAGCAGAATCAATACCTGGAACATTATAAAGAATATTGGAAAGCAAAGATAGGTGTCGTAGTCGAGCTGGGGGTTGTTGATTGGGTGATTCTGTGACGAAAAAGGCGAGATAAAACTTACTATATCTTCGCGTGGGATTGCCAGTTGTTCGGCTGTAACTACCATCGGAGCTGCCGAGAGTGGGCGCAAAGTGGTCTCGAACCCTGCTCTGACCTTGCTGCCAACGCTTAGTAGTGCGTAGTGATAATAGTAGGGTAGTGTCGGATTAAACCCGTTGATTAGGTCGTATTCAAAGTTTTTTGGAATAACCATATAACCATAAATCTCTTTGCGCTGCGTTGCAGTTCGAGCCGTTGCTTCATCACTGTAATTACCAACAACATTGAACGTTGGTGTTACATCAATAGTCCTAGCTATTGATCTCGAAGTTTGACTATTGTCCAAATCAACAACTGCAACTGGGATATCCTCAATCAGACCGTTACCAAATATGGTTGCCATAAAAAAGAGGGTAAACAGAGGAAAAATGAGTGCTACAATAAAGTATAGTTTGCGAGCAGTCATACGCCTCAATTCACGCCGTAACGTGTTTGTAAATCCTCTTTTGTGCTTTTCTGTGCTCATTTAGAGTCGTTCTTTTATATGGTTAGAGAGTGATAATGACTGACATTCCGGGACGTAGGTTGGTAACTGTTTTTAGAGGTCGTGCCTTGATTTCGAAGGTGCGAAGGTCGTAGCTGCCGCTCTGTTTGGTCGATTGCCAGGTTGCATAACTCCCAAGTGGTGAAATAAAATAGATTTCGAAATCTACATCCTTTTGAGTCAAGGCTGGAATATCACCCTTGAATTTGCTGCCCATCGTAAAATTTGGCATATAATCCTCTCTAACGTTAAGCACACAATACGCCTCGTCAAGAACAACCAAGTTCATTATAGGTGCGCCACCGCCAATCAACTCACCGGGTTTTGGGAAAATAGCCGAGATTTCGCCGCCGCAAGGAGCCAGTAATGAGCTGTCACGAAGCATTGAGCTAACCTCAGAAACTGCGCCTCCAGCAGCTCCTACAATAGCCTTTGCGCTCTGTTTATCCTGAATCCTAGCACCCTGAACAGCCATATCGTACTGCTCCTTAGATGCCTTTTCGAAAGCAACTGCCGCTTTGTAAATAGCTTCCACCTCATCTCGTCGTTGCGAGGTTAGAACTGAGTCTTTATAGAGCGCTTCAGTTCTTTTGAAGGTGATTGTTGCCAGTTCAAGGTCAGATTTGCTCTTGTTCCACATTTGACGAGCGGTTTCAATGATTTGTTTGCGAGTACCGTCGTCGATTTTTTCGCTCTGGAATCGTGCTGCATTTTGAAGCTCCGATAGCGATGTGTATTTTGCCTCGGCTTCAGGACAGCTGATAATAACAAGTGTATCTCCTGCTTTGACTTTTTCGCCCTCTTCGACCATCAATTTTTCGACTCTGCCTGTTAGTTTCCCCGAAATTTTAATCTCGGTAGTTTCGATTTGTCCTTGCAGTACAACTGGTTTTTTGTCGAGTAGTGTGATTCCCACTATCGATATTGCGGCAATAGCTACTAGTATAATAGCAAAAGCTATTGTAAGTCCTATACGTGATTTTTTTGTTGACATTATTTTTATTCTGATTTGTGATTTGTGATTTGTCAATTATCAATTGTCAATTGCGAATTGGTGCAGTACTCCAAAAACTGGTCGGTCATCGAACAGATTGACAGTAGATTGGCTAGTGTGAGGTCATATTTGTAGTAGGCTGCAAGTCGTCCGATTTGTGACTTGCAAAGCATCACCTGAGCATCAACAACCTCTGTCGAAGTTGCCATTCCCTCGCTAAAAGCCTTGTTGCGCATTCTGACCAACTCCTCACTAAGTTCGATTGTAGTTCCTAGAGTCGAAACATCGTCTAAAGAGTTGTTGAGCTCGCCATATAGCTTGTCGATTGCCACATTAATATCATCTTGAGCCTTCTTAGCCCCTAGTGTTGCGCTCTGTTGCGATAGCCTAGCCTGTTTAATACTCTTCTCACGCTCCAAACCATTAAACAGAGTCCAGTTCATTGCTGCTCCAAACATTGTTCGAGGTACTAAGTTTGATTGAACACCATAAGAGTATAGCGTCTGTTTGGCAAACAGTCCAATCGAAGGACCATAATCCGTTGCTTCCAATCGCTCTTGATTTTTGGCAATTTCAGACTTTAATTTTAACTCATTGATTATATAATTCTGTTCCGCTGCCGATGCTTTGAAACTCTCTTTCGATGGCAGATTGTTTGCAATAAAGAGCGGTGTGGTAGGTGTTAAGCTAATATCGCTATCCTCCATCGAGAGCATTGTGCGTAGCGCACTCTCAACTGTTGTCAGATTATTTCGAGCGGAGTTTAACTCTCGTTGAGCCTCCTTGTAGTTAACCTCAACATATAGCCTCTCTGCTTTGGTTATCAATCCGTTTTGCTCCAATTTCTGAGCGTTAGAATAGTGCATAGCCATAGCTGACTCTGTCTTTTGACGAACCTCTACAATATGTTTACTTAACAGAACTGTGTAGTAACACTCGATTAGTTTGACTTGCGAAGCCGAGATTACCTGTTCTCGACCAATTTTCGAAGCATCGACCAATTGATTCCCTATTTTACTTGCAATAATTCTCTTACCACTAGTAAATAGAGGCCACGAAGCAGTTGCATCGATAGTTGCAATGTTGCGAGGTGCTAGAGGAACGGTGAGAACCATCTGTCCGATTTGGTCTAAAATACCGTTAATGAGCGGATTGTCGCCAATAATTGAGCTGATATACGCTTTAGCTGGATCGGTGTATTGATCCAGAGGTTGACGGACTTCGATGTCGTTGATAGAGTGTACGTAGGCTCCAGTGACGCCAATTGAAGGATACCAGTGCGAGTTGAGTTTGCCCTTTTCGGCGTTTGCCCACTCTAACTGTTTGTTCGATAATTCAACGCTCTTGCTACTGATTAGCATCTGTTCGAGCGACTGTTCAA
>CAMTOL010000027.1 GCA_947074135.1 uncultured Rikenellaceae bacterium | reverse complement strand
GAGGTATTGATAGACTCATTTTAGACTATAAAGGGTTGATAATAACAGGTGTTACAACAATCGAAGGAGGTAAATAATTATACAAAATAGAACAAAAGTGCGTAAGAAGCCATACAAAAGGTTGTGTTACGGTTTATGTACGATTGCTTTACGATTTTTTGAACACTTGTGTACGATTTTTAAACCAAAAAAATATTATTGAAAGATATTTTTGAGAAAACCTAATAACTTAATTTATAAAAAAAATACAAAATGAAGAGAAAATTACTATCAAATTTTGGACTACTAGGGCTGCTGTTTTCGCTCTTAGTTCTAAGTGGATGTAAGAAAGATTCAGATTATCCTGTTGTCAACGACAAAAATCCTGAAATCTCGCTATCATCTTCACATATTCGCACTGAAGCTGGTCGTGAATTTGTGATAAAAGGCTATGTAGAAGACCTTAACGGTATTTCTTCAATCAGACTTTTCAACGATCAACTCGATTTGGATAAAACCATCGATTTGTTGAAAATCTATGACGAACTTGTAACTAAGTATGACCTTAACTACAAATTCAAAACTCCTAAAACTCAACAAGGTGATAACTTTGTTATCGAAATCACTGTTACTGACGTTCTAGGTCGTGTAACTACAAGCCAGCTTACTGTATCGATGGATGGTGACTTTGATCCTCCTTTCTTTACCTCTGGACCTGGAAGCAATGTAATCGTACTTATCAAAGCTGATACCAAATTTAAACTTAGTTTCAGTGTTGAAGATAAAAAAGAGCTAGATTATGTTGAAATCTCTATTGAAGAGCTCTCTTATGTGCAACGCGAAACGGTTTCAGGACGTACTTTCTCATTCCTAGATCAAATCGACCTTCCTTCTCAAGAGCAAGAGCTTAATCTTACTATTGTAGCTTATGATAAAGCAGGTCTATCTGTAGAACGTAAAACTGTTATTAAAGTTTCTGATTTGCCAGACTTTGCTAAAATGTATATTGTAGATGTTCAAACTATTGAAGAGCTTAATAGTAGTCTATTTGGTATTCCTCAACTTATTGAACGTACTGGTGCATTCCAATACAGAGCTCGTTACTATTCAGAAAAAGCTGGAACAGAGGTAAGATTTATCCCACAAAAAACTGACTTCTCTCCTATCTGTTTTGGTGTTGACGCAGACGATGAAACTGTTTTGGCTGATGACCCTGAAGTGTCGCAACCAATAGTTCTTGAGCAAGTAGGTTATTACGAAATTAATTTCGATACAAAACAAGGAACTTATTCAGTTGCTCCATACACTCCTTCTGATATTCCATTGCCAATCGGAGAGCCTATGTCCTTGAACCCTAGTGATCCTGATGCTCCTTCAATTCCATTCCAAATCGCGCTTATTGGTGCAGGTTTGCCAGGTGTTGGTAATTGGAGTCCATCTAATCCTTTTATTCTGACTTTAAGCGAACAAAATCCATTTTTGTTCTTTGCAGAGATGGAACTCGAAGCTGGGACTGAAATCGAATTTACTATCGGTCCTAAACACGACTGGGGTTGGTGGCCAGAACCATTCTGGAGATTTGAAGGCACAGGTGGTCAAAACTCAGGCGAAAATGAGTATAATGTTAAAAACGGTGGCGATAATATGAAAAAAGTGACTGTTAGAAAAGATGGTAAATACATCTTTAAGTTTGATACTCACTTGCTACGTTCGCGTTTTTACCAAGTAAACTAAAACATCTTATCTAAAACTAATATGAAGAAATTATTATTTGTAACTATATTATCGCTGATGACTTTTAGTCTATTTGCTCAGCAGATAAATGTAAAAGGTCGAGTGATTGGTGCGACTGATAACGAGGCTGTAATTGGTGCTGTAGTTGTAGTTGTTGGAACTAACAACGCAACGATGACAGATGTTAATGGCACATACTCTTTAAATGGGGTACCTGCTAATGGTCAACTTCAGTTCAGCTACTCTGGATACAAACAACAAGTTGTTGCAGTGAATAATCGCACAACAATTGATGTGACAATGGAAGACGATGTTCAAAACATCGACGAAGTAGTGGTGGTTGGTTACGGTACAGTAAAACGTAGCGATTTGACAAGTTCTATATCAACTGTTAAAGGTGATGATCTTAAAGTTACCTCTAGCGGTAATGCAATGAACTCACTGCAAGGTAAAGCTGCTGGTGTGCAGATTACTACTGCTGGTGGTCCTGGCTCTACTCCTCGAGTTGTGATTCGTGGTGTGACCACTGTTAACGGTTCTGACCCTCTATATGTAGTGGATGGTATGCCTGTTAGCGGTAACATCAATTTCTTGTCGCAAGATGATATCGAGAGTATCGAAATTCTTAAAGATGCTTCTGCTTCTGCAATCTATGGTACTCGTGGTTCGAATGGTGTTATCCTTGTGACAACCAAAAAAGGTAGCCAAGGTGCAATTAAGTTTTCTCTAAGTGCCAATGTAGGTGTTCAGACTCTAGAAAAGCCTAATATGGCTAAAGCTTCGGAGTATGAAAAGGTATTCAAAACTCGTTATACTAATGACGGTAGTGTTCCTGTTTGGAATGGCAAAAACGATATCACTGATGCCGAAGGTACTGATTGGTGGAATGAGGTTGTAAAACCAATAGCTCTTACTCAAGACTATAACTTGAGCTTTACTGGTGGTACTGAGAAATTGCTTTATAGCGGTAGTATCGGTTACTACAATCAAGATGCTAACTTCTCGTACGGTAACTGGCAAAGGGTAACAGCTCGTTTTAATACTGTATATAAAGTTAATAAGATTGTTGAGTTTGGTGTTGACCTAGCTCCTCGTTTCGAAAAATGGAACGATACTCCAAATCTATTTAACGACGCTATGCGTATGGATCCAACAACTCCAGTGATGCGCCCTGAAGAGGAGTGGACTGATAACTATTTCAGCAATTTCTCTCGTTCGCATAACTCTCAAGTGTGGAACCCTGTTGCAAATCTTGCACGTCTAACAGCTAACTCTCAAGAGTATGGTTTGATGATGAACCCTTACATTAGTGTAAAACCACTTAAAGGATTGACAATTCGTTCTCAATTTGGTATTGATGCTCGTTTTAGACTTTCTGATAACTTTACTCCAAGTTTCTTTATCGATAACCTAGAACAGCAACAACTTAGTTACGTTTCTCGTACATCTAATCAATGGGTGAACTGGAACTGGATGAATACAGTGAACTACGAAAATAGCTTTGGAAAACATAACCTTAACTTGATGGGTGGTTTCACAATGGAAGAATTTGCTAACTATTGGGTGTCAGGTTCGCGCGAAAATACGCCAAGTAACATTCCTAACCTCCAATTTGTAAACGCAGGTACGTTGAATCAAAAATCTGGTGGTTCTAATGGTTTCTCGTCGCTTATCTCTTATCTTGCTCGTGCAATGTATAACTATGATAATCGTTACTATATCACAGCTTCGGTTCGTGTCGATGGTTCGTCTAAATTCCCTTCAGGTAGTAAATATGCTACATTCCCTGCTGTGTCACTTGCTTGGAGAATCTCGAATGAGAAATTTATGCAAAACCAAAATGTTGTGTCAAATCTTAAACTTAGACTTGGTTGGGGTCGAGTTGGTAACCAAAATATCGACAGCGACGCTTATTTGACTCTTATCGGAACTGGTGACTATGTGTTCGGTTCAAGTGCTGACCGTAACTTAGGTACAGCTGTTAGCACAGTAGGTAATAGTATGCTTCGTTGGGAAACCGTAGAAGACTTCAATATAGGTGTTGACGCTGGTTTCCTAAATAATCGTCTTAATGTTACTGCTGATATTTACCAAAAAACGTCGAAAGATATGTTGCTCAAGAAGGCTAACCTATCTATTCTTGGTTACCCAATGTGGAATGGCGAGATGTGGACTAATATTGGTAGTATGCAAGCAAGAGGTTGGGAGTTGTCGGCTTCGTGGAGAGATAACGTAGGTGACTTTAGCTACCAAATCGGACTTATCTTCTCTGGTGTTGAGAACAAAGCTCTTAAACTTGTTGATGGCTCTCCAATTCTTGGTTGGGAATACTATGGTAACTATATTACACGTAACGAAGAGGGAGGTCAAATTAGCCGCTTCTATGGTTATGTTGCTGATGGATTGTTCCAAAACCAAAAGGAGATTAACGCTCACACAGGCGAAAATGGTTCAATTCTACAACCAAACGCAAAACCAGGTGATATTAGATATGTTGACCTAAACAATGATGGAGTGATTGATGATAAAGATAAAACTTATTTGGGTAATGCACTTCCTAAATTTACAGTTGGTCTTAATGCAAACTTTGCATACAAAAACTTTGAACTTATCGCAAACTTCTATGGTACTTTCGGAAACCAAGTTTTCAACCTAACCAATAACTTATATTCTGGTGAGGGTGGTGTCAATGTTTTCGCAGGAACTTACGATAAGGCTTGGAATGGCGAGGGAACGTCAAACTTTATTCCTCGTCTTTCGGTTAACGATGCAAATAAAAACTATCAAACTGTTTCTAGTTTCTACATTGAAGATGGTTCTTATTTCCGTTGTAAATTGTTGCAAATTGCATATAACATTCCTCGTAAACCAGCAAGTAAGGTTGGTCTAAGAGTTTCGCTCTCAGCACAAAACTTATTTACAATCACAAATTACTCTGGAATGGATCCTGAACGTGCTCAAATGGGTGGCGGTATTATGTCGGCGGGTATTGACAATGTTGGTTACCCTAACCCTCGCACATTCCTTCTTGGTCTTAACTTTACATTCTAATCAAGCTCAATCATTATGAAAAAAATATTTTTAACTTTAATTGTAAGTTTGTTCGCTGGAGCAACCCTGAGTAGCTGTAATAGCTTCCTTGATCGTCCAGCTCTAGGAACTGAAAACCTCGAAACATATTTCCAAAACGAGGATGAGTGTCTTAAAGCGATTACTGGTTGTTACCAAGGTATTTTCTGGAACGATTGGTGGCAAATTAGTAATATGGTCCTTATGACCGATATGTGTACCGATGATATGTGGATGGGTAACACAACTCAAGACCAGAGTGGTTATCGTGATTTGGCTCACTATACAGGTAATGGCGAGGCTAATGGTACTATTAGTAACTTCTGGCAGTATCGTTACAAAGGTATCTTCCGTTGTAATGTAGCTTTGGAGAGAATACCTGATGCACCTATTAGCAACGATAACCTACGCTACCGTATGTTAGCTGAAGCTAAATTTATTCGTGCTTATCATTACTTTGACTTACTCCGTAACTTCGGTGGAGTGCCTATCGTTAAAACAATGGCTCTTCCATCTGAAATTATAGGTATTACTCGTAGCACTCCTTCTGAAGTTTATGCTTTCATTCAAGAGGATTTGGAGTATGCAATTGCAAACTTGCCTAAAAAGAGCGCTTATGGCTCTAATGATGTAGGTCGTGCTACTCAAGGTGCTGCGCAAGCTCTATTGGCAAAAGCATTGATCTACCAAGAGAAGTATGGCGAAGCTAAAACTCTACTAGAAGGGCTTATTAACTCAGGTGAGTATGACCTATTGCCAGAGTTTGGTGATGTTTGGAAAATCGAAACTAACAATAGCATTGAGTCTTTGTTCGAAATTCAATATAACGACGATTTGACTTATGATTTAGGTGGACGTATATCGGTAGTATGTGGCTCTCGTGATGATTCAGGTTGGTCTTGGGGTCTTCCTACAAGTAATCTTGAAAAAGCTTTCCTTGATAATGGTGATACAGAGCGTTTGAAATGGACTATTATCTGTCACAACGCAACTGAAGTTCCTGGCGATGATACCTGGAATGCAGAGAATCCATATATCGTACACCCTGACAAACACAAATCGGCTCGTGTGACTCGTAAACTTTACATTCCAACTAGCCAACGTCCAGCACCATACGATGCAAGCCATATTCCATTGAACTATCGTTTGATTCGCTATGCAGATGTGTTGCTTTTGTATGCTGAGGCTTGTAACGCAACAGGTGCTGATGGTGATGCTCTTGATGCACTCAATCGTGTACGTACTCGTGCTAAACTTGGCGAACTAAATGTTTCGGGAACAGCACTTCGCGAGGCTATCCGTACAGAACGCCGTTTGGAACTTGCTCTTGAGGGTAACCGTTTGTTCGATATTCGCCGTTGGAAAGAGGGAGCTCACTCGGTGTCTAGTATTATGGGACAACAAGGTTCTTTTGTACTCTACAATACTGTCACATCGACAGATGAGTGGGAACTAGAAAACCAAAAAGAGTTAAGCAATAAAGGATACTATTTCGACGTTAATAGAGATATATTGTTCCCAATTCTTTCGACTGAGGTTTCGATGTCTGAAGGCTCAATTGCTCAAAACCCTAACTATAAATAGTAGATGCTATTTAATAAATTAGTATATATTCTTTCAGCGTTTGCTCTTATCTCTTGTGATAAGGGCAAACCTGCTGATGATCCCTCAGAACCTGATATGAGTAAAGAACTAACAATTGATGTTAGTAAATCGTATCAAACAATTGATGGTTTTTCTGCGTCGGATTGTTGGACAGGTAATTATGTTGGAAAATATTGGAGCAGTGATGCCAAAGAGGGTATTGCCAAGCTTCTGTTTTCGCAAAAACCAAACGAAGGTATAGGATTGTCAATGTGGCGTTTTAATCTTGGTGGCGGAACAGCAGAGCAGGGTAGTGGCAGTGGAATTGATGATGTTTCACGACGTGCTGAGTGCTTTTTGTTGAGCGATGGAACTTATGATTGGAACCGTCAGTCGGGACAACAATTCTTCTTGCAAAAGGCTAAGGAGTATGGTTGTACAGAGTTTGTGATGTTCAGTAACACTCCTCCAGTCCACTACACCAAAAATGGTAAAGGTTCTTCCGCTTCTGGTGCGTACTCAAATCTTAAAGATGACTGTTACGATAAATTCGCGCTCTATATGGCTACTGTTGCTCACTACTTCAAGCAAAACAAGGGTATAGATTTTAAGTGGATTAGTCCTGTTAATGAACCGCAGTATAACTGGGAGAGCGGACAAGAGGGTTCGGGTTGGCAAAATAGCCAAATTAAGACTCTTACAGTTGCTCTAGATAAGGCTTTGACTGATAAGGGGCTATCGACCAATATTCTACTTAGTGAATCAGGTGATTGGGAGTATCTATATAAAAACAAAAGCGATCAAAACCGTAGCGATCAGATTAATGATTTCTTCTCGCCTACTTCGTCTAACTATGTTGGTGATTTAGCTCATGTGCCTGCTCTGATAGGTGGTCATAGCTATTGGACTGACGGCTCTTTTTCATCGCTCAGCTCTACTAGATCGGCGGTGGCTGCTGCAGCTGCTGCTAAAGGATTGAAAGTATATCAAACCGAGTGGAGTATGCTTGGAGATCACTTTGGAGATGACTATCCAGGTCACGATAAGGCAGATTATATCGATATTGCACTTTATATGTCTAAGGTTATACATTACGATTTATCGGTAGCTAATGTTAGCTCGTGGTCGTACTGGACTAGTATGGATGTTGAACGTTGGGGACACAAAAATCGTTTCTTTTTGGTTAGGTTAATTCCAGCTGGGGGCGATTATGGCGATATTACTCAAAGCGGTACTTTTCAAGCTACTAAAACTCTTTGGGCATTGGGTAATTATAGCTCGTTTATTCGTCCAGGTTATAAACGTGTTGATTTGAATATATATAATCAATCTAATCTCTTTTTTGGATCGGCTTATGTGTCGCCATCGCAAGATAAATTGGTGGTTGTTTATACCAATCTTACTCAAAAGAGTATTAGCGTTAAGCCTAATATTAAGGGTATGAGCGGTTCGATTTCTTCGATTAAGAGTTATTCGACTTCGCTTTCACAAGATTTGGTAGCAAGTACGATTGAGAATGAAAATTATTCTGTAGCTCCTCGCTCAATATTGACTGTAGTTTATGAGTTCTAGGTAAAAAGATAATTTGTTAGTTTATGTGGTTAAGGTTTGGAATTTATGTTTTCCAAACCTTTTTTTGTTGCTATTGTTGTGATTGATTGCTGTTCTACCTATTCTTGTTATAGTTAATATTACATCTATAAAGTAATATAATACATTTTAATTAGCTGGTGTAGTGACTATTTTTGTTTTAATGATTAGTTTGAAGTTGTTAAAATAATTTTATAATCTCAAATTCAATTAAGACGAATATTAATAATTAATATACAAGTATAGTATTATGAAACAGAACAATAAAGCATATCTTTTCTTGGTTTCCATTATTTCGGCAATGGGTGGTTTGCTGTTTGGTTATGACTGGGTTGTAATTGGAGGAGCAAAACCATTCTATGAAGCGTTCTTTGAGATTACATTTTCGCCAGTGATGCAGGGGTGGGCTATGAGTAGTGCGCTTATAGGCTGTCTGGTTGGAGCCTTGATTTCGGGCGTTTGTAGCGATAAATATGGGCGCAAAAAGTTAATTACTATTGCGGCAGCCTTGTTCGTTGTTTCTGCATTCGGAACTGGAGCTGTCGATAGTTTTAGTTGGTTTATTGTATATCGTATCCTAGGCGGTTTTGCTATTGGTATAGCATCGAATCTTTCGCCAATGTATATTGCTGAAATTGCGCCCACAAATATGCGTGGACGATTGGTGTCGCTCAACCAAATGACAATTGTGCTTGGAATTTTGGCGGCTCAAATTGCAAACTGGCTTCTTGCTGAACCTGTTGCAATTGGCGATACAACCGAGATGATAAAAACGTCGTGGAATGGTCAAATGGGGTGGCGTTGGATGTTTTGGGCAGAGAATATTCCAGCTGGACTCTTCTTTTTATTCTCTTTCCTGATTCCCGAAAGTCCTCGCTGGTTGGCAATTAAGGGTAAACGTGAAAAATCGATTGCTGTTATGCAGAAGTTTGTAGGAAAAGAGCAAGCGACTGATGAGTATAATAAACTGGAAAATTCAATTTCGTTAACATCTAAAAGTAGCAACGAATTTAAAGCTATTTTGCAGCCTAATATGCGTAGGGTGTTGATTATTGGTATTGTACTCGCTGTTTTTCAGCAATGGTGCGGTATAAATGTGATATTTAATTATGCCCAAGAGATTTTTGCATCGGCAGGTTATGGTGTTTCCGATATTTTGATGAACATTGTAGTTACTGGAGTTACAAATGTGGTCTTTACGATTTTGGCAATCTTTTTGGTTGATAAGTTGGGTCGTAAACCGTTGCTGATGATTGGAGCTGGGGGATTGACGATAATATATTTGTTGATGGGTGCTGCCTATTATTTCGAGATGAGTGGGGTGTCGCTGCTGATTATCGTAGTTCTTGCAATTGCTTGTTATGCTATGTCGCTTGCGCCGATAATGTGGGTTGTTATATCTGAGATTTTTCCAAATGCAGTTAGAGGAGTTGCAATGTCTATTGCAACCTTTATGCTGTGGGCTGCTTGTTTTGTTTTGACCTACACTTTTCCGTTGCTCAATAGTGCGTTAGGTGCAGCTGGTACGTTCTGGATTTATGGAGTGATTTGTTTATTAGGATTTGTGTTTGTGACTCGATATGTGAGAGAAACAAAAAATAAATCTTTGGAGGAGATTGAAAACGAGTTTGTAAAATAGCAAAACTTATTGCCTTTATTATAGTTTTAAATTACAGCCCAGTCTTATAGAGTTCTCTGTAACTAGAGGGAGAGAGAGTGGTTATTGCTTTGAATTGTCGATTAAAATTGGCAATATTGTGATAACCACTTTCATATGCTATTTGAGTAATATTGAGTCTTGAATCAGAAAGCAGTTTACACGCAAAACATATTCGAATCTCTTGTAGAGATGCCATTATGCTCTTTTGAGTTCTCTTCTTATAATGGCGACACAGTGCACTTGTGTTGTACCCAAACTTTTGTGATATTTCATCTAATGATATCTCCTTTCTGAAATTCTCGTGAAGATATTTATAAACGTTGTTAATTAGGTCATCTGAGTATTGTTCTGAGATATTGGATGAGTATTGTTCGCTAGTCATTAATTTGTATTTGGTGGAACGAGCTAATATATCGAGTATTCGATACAGAGCATTTATGCGTCTAATTCCTTGAAGTGAGTCAATGTAGCGCATCATACGTAGAACTCTATCGATTGATGGTGGATTTGTAAACTTTATGCCTCGTTTACTGCGTTCTAGTAGTGCCGCAATAGAGCTAAACTCTTGAAGTTTACCCATCTCAACTGGGAATATTGAGTCAGTAAACTGAATAACTTCGCAACCGCTAAATCTCTCTTTATTATTTTCGACTATACCGTAGCACATATGATAGTGTGGTAGTTCAGAACCTAATAACACTAAGTCCCCAACGCAGAAATCATCTGTATAGTCCCCCACAAAACGTTTGCCTCCTCCCGACGTTATTAATATTAACTCATATTCGATATGATAGTGCCAAGGCATTGTAAAGTGTTCATATACAATGTGTGAGAAAGAAGAACCTACGTTGTGAATAATTTGTTCTCGTATCATTTTGTGACCTATTTCTGTTTAAGTGCAAAGATAGTATTTATTTTGGCAAATTAGATAGTTGATACTCTTTTTTAGTAGAGTTAAATTTGTTTAAATGGTTGATAATCTATTAATAAAATAATTTCAAAATACATTAAAACAATGAACGCTAAGACTTACGAAATTTGGTTTGTGACTGGAAGTCAGCACCTTTACGGCGATGCAACTCTAGCTCAAGTGGCAGAACACTCTGCTAAAATGGTTGATGAACTCAACTCAACAGCTGGATTTAAGGCTAAATTGGTGTGGAAACCAACAGTAAAAAGTTCGGAAGAGATTTTTAACGTGGCTACTGAAGCTAATGGTAATCCTAATTGTGCTGGTATTATAGCTTGGATGCACACCTTCTCTCCTGCTAAAATGTGGATTGCTGGTCTTAAAGCTCTCAATAAACCGCTGCTTCACCTTCATACTCAATTCAATAAGGAGATTCCTTGGTCTGAGATTGATATGGATTTTATGAACTTGAACCAGAGTGCGCACGGTGATCGAGAGTTTGGTCATATCGTAAGCCGTATGCGTAAACCTGTTAAGGTTGTTGTAGGACATTGGCAACAGGAGTCGGTTCGCAAGAGAATCGACGTTTGGAGTCGTGTAGCTATTGCTTGGGCTGACTCTCAGACTCTTAAAGTTGCTCGTTTTGGTGACAATATGAACAACGTTGCCGTAACTGACGGCGATAAGGTTGAAGCTGAATATAAATTTGGTTACCACGTTGATTATCTTCCAATTGGCGACTTGGTTAGCTATCTTGATAAAGTTACCGACAGTGAGGTTGCTGCTCTGGTTGCTCAATACGATGCTATGTACGATGTTGCTGCCAATGCTAAAGCTGGTGGCAAAGATCGCCAAAGTGTGTTGGAAGCAGCAAAGCTTGAGATTGGTATTCGTCGAATATTGGAAGATGGTGGTTACAAAGCCTTTACAACTAATTTCGATGCACTGCACGGTATGCACCAACTTCCAGGTTTGGCTTCTCAACGCCTTATGGCTGATGGTTATGGTTTTGGTGCCGAAGGCGACTGGAAAACATCGGCTTTGGTTCGTACAATGAAGGTTATGGCTGATGGACTGCCTGGTGGAACGTCGTTTATGGAGGATTATACATATCATTTCAAAGGAGAGGAGTCTTCTATTCTTCAGGCGCATATGTTGGAAATTTGCCCTTCGATTGCAAAAGCGAAACCACGCTTAGAGGTTCATCCGTTAGGTATTGGTGGCAAGGCAGCGCCAGCTCGTTTGGTTTTCGATACAGCTGCAGGCGATGGTGTAGCGGCTACAATTGTCGATATGGGTTCTCGTTTTAGAATGATTGTCAACGATGTTAAAGTTATACCTACCGAAGCGCCGCTTCCTAAACTTCCAGTAGCTCAAGCTCTTTGGAAACCGATGCCAAATCTCGAAATTGGAGCAGCAGCTTGGATTATGGCTGGTGGCACTCACCATACATCATTCTCGATGGCGATTAATAATGAGTATTTGACCGATTTTGCCGAGATTGCAGATGTTGAAATGTTGCTTATTGACAGCGATACAACAGTTCGCAACTTCAAAAACGAATTGAAGCTCAATGAGGTTTATTATATGCTTAAAAAAGGCTTTTAATCATTTAGTTAGAAGTTAGAATTTAGGAACTTTTATTAGTTCTAACTTCTAACTTCTAACTTCTAATTATAAATTAAATGTTTACATTAGACTATATTGTAATAGGTGTCTTTGCAGTAATTCTTATTGGGATTGTTGTTTGGGTAGCTAAACAGAAGCAAGAGAACTCTAAGGACTTCTTCTTGGCAGGTCGTGATGCAACTTGGTTGGCAATCGGCGCTTCAATTTTTGCATCTAATATCGGCTCTGAGCACCTTATCGGTCTTGCTGGAGCTGGTGCTTCGAGTGGTATGGCTATGGCGCACTGGGAGATTCAGGGTTGGATGATTCTTATTCTTGGGTGGGTCTTTGTGCCGTTCTACTCTCGTAGTATGGTGCTTACTATGCCCGAATTTCTCGAAAAACGCTACAATGCCCAGTCGAGAACCATTCTTTCGGTTATTTCGCTTGTTAGTTACGTGCTTACAAAGGTGGCGGTAACTGTATATGCAGGTGGTTTGGTCTTTAAGGAGGTTTTTGGTATTGAGGAGTTGTGGGGTATTGACTTTTTCTGGATAGCAGCTATTGGACTGGTGCTTATTACGGCGCTTTATACTGTTATTGGAGGTATGAAGTCAGTACTTTATACATCGGTGCTTCAGGCCCCAATCTTGCTTGTTGGTTCTTTAGTGATTCTTGTCTTGGGTTTGAAGGCCGTTGGCGGTTGGGATACTGTTCTTGAGATTTGTAATGCGACGCCTGTCAATAACTATGGAGATAGTATGACCAATCTGATTCGGAGCAATAACGATGCCGATTTTCCTTGGTTAGGGGTGTTGATTGGTTCTTCGGTTATTGGTTTTTGGTATTGGTGTACCGACCAATATATTGTTCAGCGTGTGTTGTCTGGTAAAAATGAAACACAGGCTCGTCGTGGCGCTATTTTCGGAGCGTTCCTCAAACTTACTCCTGTCTTTTTGTTCCTAATCCCTGGTATGATTGCCTTTGCTATGCAGTCGTCGGGAGTTGTGGTCGATGGTGAGGTGTTTTCGATGAGCTCTGCCGATGCGGCTTTCCCAACGCTTGTTGCTAAACTGCTTCCAGCAGGGTTTAAAGGTGTTGTAGTGTGCGGTATTTTGGCTGCGCTTATGAGCTCTTTGGCTTCGTTGTTCAACTCGTCGGCTATGCTCTTTACTATTGACTTTTATCAAAAATATAAACCTAAAGCAACTGAAAAGCAGTTGCTATATGTTGGTCGTGCAGCTACGATTACAGTTGTTGTGCTCGGTATTTTGTGGATTCCAGTGATGAAAAGCATCGGTTCGGTTCTTTACAACTATCTGCAAGATGTTCAGTCAGTACTTGCACCAGGTATTGCTGCGGCGTTCCTGTTGGGTGTTTGTTCCAAAAGAATTACTCCAAAAGGTGGTATGTGGGGACTTATTGCAGGTCTTGTTGTTGGTCTTACTCGTCTGGCTGCTAAGATTATCTACTCTTCGGCTGAAGGTGGCGATAGTTCGGCGTTTAAATGGTTGTTCTACGATACCAACTGGTTGTTCTTCTGCGGAGGTATGTTGGTTTTCTGTATGTTAGTTATTATTGTGGTTAGTATGTTTACCCCTCGTGCATCGGAAGAGCAGTTGCAAGGTTTGACCTTTAGGTCAGTATCGCCTGAGCAAAAAGCTATTTCGAGAGCTTCGTGGAACTCTTGGGACGTGATATTCTCGGCTGCAATCTTGCTTATAACTATGGCATTCTACTGGTACTTCTGGTAATTTTCAATAGTGATCTGTGATTTGAATTAGTTCACATCACAGATCACGCATCACAATAATAATGTTAGAAAAGTTAAAAAAAGAGGTGCTCGAGGCTAACTTAGAGCTTGTGCACCATAATTTAGTAATTTTTACGTGGGGCAATGTTAGTGCGATTGACAGGACTGCTGGACTGGTTGTTATTAAACCAAGCGGAGTTTCGTACGACAATATGAAGGCTTCGGATATGGTGGTCGTTGACCTCGATGGTAATGTGGTCGAGGGCGAGCTAAACCCATCATCCGATACGCTTACGCACCTCGAAATATATAAGGCTTTCCCCGAAGCAGGTGCAGTGGTTCATACTCACTCGACCTATGCAACGGCGTGGGCTCAGGCTTGTCGTGAAATTCCGGTGGTGGGGACAACTCACGCCGACTACTTCTATGGTAGTGTGCCATGCACTCGCTCGATGAGAAAAGAGGAGGTAGAACTTGATTATGAAAAAAATACAGGTGTAGTTATTGTTGAAGCGTTCGTCGGTAAAAATCCTATGCACACCCCAGCAGTTTTGGTCGCAAACCACGGACCTTTCACTTGGGGTAAAAACTCCGCCGAGGCGGTGCATAATAGCGTTGTGTTGGAGGAGGTTGCTAAAATGGCATCGATTACAGTAGCTCTTAACCCTTCAATGGATATGAACGACCTGCTTACAACAAAACACTTTAACCGCAAACACGGTGCAAACGCCTACTACGGACAAACAAAAAAATAGCAATTTTTACTTTGCTTTACTGTACCTTTTTGTAAAAAGTTAAAACCAAGAACTTTTAACGGATACTTTGTATCCGATGATTGGTTAGAGATTTAGTAGAGTTTTTTTCTTGAAATTTTCAGAGATTTGTTCTATTGTTCTTTTCGATATGGTTTTGATTTAATTTTAATGGTCGGCAACCCTAAGGGTTGCTAATATTGGCATTGAAATTTTATCTACAAGTTTACTTTCGAGTAAAATTTCAATACCAATATTACTAATCCACGCACTTGCAGTGCGTGGGCGACCATTAAAATTAAATCAAAACCATATCCACTAGCTTAATTCAATAATTGTCAATTATCCATTGTCAATTGATAAAACCATTCGATTCGAAGAATAGACAAAAGTTTTTTGGTGCTTTTTTTTAAAAAGTACGAAGAATAGAGAGAGTTTTTTAGACTTAAATAGAAAGAATTGTGTAATAAAGAATATGTATAAAGATGAAAAAATATGTTATTGGAGTCGATTATGGCTCGGACTCGGCTCGTGCTGTTATTATTGACTCGGCTAATGGTGCTGAGATTAGTTCGTCGGTGATGAGCTACCCTCGTTGGGCTAAAGGTATGTACTGTGATCCATTGAAAAATCGCTATCGTCATCATCCGTTAGATTAGATAGAAACTCTCGTATTTATAATACAAGATGCGCTTAGTAAATAGCCTGAAGGAACAGCCGAGGGGTGTGTGGGCATCTCTGTCGCCACCACTGGCTTAAACACCGTGGCGGTCGAGTAGAACGCTTTTCCACATGAGAGGACCCC
>CAMTOL010000026.1 GCA_947074135.1 uncultured Rikenellaceae bacterium | reverse complement strand
GGTTATTCTCAGTTGTTAGTGTTCATGTTGGAGAGGTGGTTTTTGTCAATTAAATGTCATCAGTTGTTTGTGCTGGAGTGTTTAGATTTATTTTATCTTTTTTCAGAAAGAGGAAAAAATAGTCTATCGGCAATACCTAAACAAAAAGAGCTCTACTTACTTAAAAGTAGGGCTCTTGTTTGTTTTACACATCAATATTTATCTTTAAAGCTTAAAATACAAATCTCTAATTTGAGCTTGGGGTAATAGGAGTGCCACTCTCATTAACTTCTGTCCAGTTGTTAATTGTGAAATTTGTAAGCAAAACTGTATTGTCATTTAGTTCGATTTCAAATAAGTAGGAGTTTCCGCTACTAAAGACTCCTCCAACTATTGGTATTTGGGCTGTATAACTTTGTGTCGTACTCTGTCCATTGATGTAAGCTTCAAAACTAAGTTCAAGATCTCCGTCGTAATTAATAGGTAGTATAATTTGGTTAAACGAGCTTCCGTTTACATTCATCGCCATTGGAGTGGAAGCAAGTGTAGTTGAAGATGTGATTTTGCTAGTAAATAGACTGAATTGTGTGGAAGATGTATCAGGGACAACAATAGTTGCAGCTGCTAAGGAATCAAGTACAATCTTTGAGCTTGACGAACTCACATCGACCACTAACTGTACGGCAACGTGGTTCAGTGTCATCGATAACGTAATGTTTGAGTTAATGCTCGTATCAGGTATTGATGATGTAATATAGTCAACGCCGTTACTAAGTCCTCCTGCTACTCCAGTGCTGAGGTTTGTAAATAGAGGGGGCAAATTTTCGTTATTTGCAACTCCTACTGCATAGAACTCGTAATTTCCCGATACCAATTGCATTGTGTCGCCATAAATTGACACTAACTCATCATTGCTATTTGTAATGTATGATACCGAATCTGCAAAGTTGCCTCGATACTCGAAGGCATAAATCGATAAATGACGATTGGGTTGAATAGGTGTAACTGTTCGTGTAAAGGCGGAGTTTACATTTGCGTCGAAGAGTACTCTGTACACCTGGTTATTGTTAGTGCTATCTTTACTGCCTCCATTGTCAGAGGGGTTAGTGATAGCAATATTAATTTCGTTGATAGTGTTGCAAGATAGTGCTAGAAGCAGTAATGCAAAAAGTGGAGCAAAGATATTGGGAGTTTGCCAAGAGTGAAGGTGTTTATTATTCATCTTTTTAATTAATTAACTGTTATCTCAGTTAAGTAATTAGCAAACTACATACCACGATTATAATTCACAATTATTTGTTTGTGCCAATCACCATTAATTATTTACACTGCTCTAACGTTAGAGTGCTTCTACTAGTTTTGCAGCCAATTTTTCACCGCCTCGACTATTAATGTGAGTATAATCCTTAGCTGCCCAACCTCGTTCAACAAAACCAACAATGCCACCGTAGCAACTCATCGCGTCGAATGTGCTCCAATAACCAACCTTTCCTTTTTTTGCAGCATCACGCAATGTTTTATCCATAGCATAAACGGCGTTTAAAGTTTTGTAATCGCCTTTATCTAGTCCTGCTCTGTCGCTCACTCCCATAATAACGATAGGTGTGTTTTCATAACAACTTTTAATATGCTCAACAACTCTCTTGATTTGCGTGCCATAAAAGTCGTATCCTTCGGTGTTCTGTTCGTCAATCATATTTAGACCATACTCCATCACGATAAGGTCGTAAGGTGCAACTTCATTGTATTGTTTACTCAAACTCTCGTTGATAGCATACATCGTTATTCCAATATTTCCTCGAACTGCGTAATTATCAACGCTAATACCCTTATGACCGTCAAATAAAACTCCGTACACAACTAACCCATCAACCTCATTAAAGGTAAACTTGATTTGCTTAGCTCCTTGAGTTTCAATCTCAATAAACTGTAGCTCGTCGCTCGGAACGAGGTTGTAGTTTTTATGTAATTCGTTGTTGAGTTGCACTTCAATAGTGCTGTTTTGCTGATTTTTGAGTACAAGTGTAACTTTTTGGAACTCTTGAAGTGACTTAGCACCGCTTTGAGCAGCCTTATATTCGACCCAAGAGCCATCTTTGGGTTCGAAAACAAAACCTGAAAGAAGATAGTTGTTGGACTTGTGCTCCTTTACAATCGAGCGAGTTCGCCAATCTGTACTGTAATTGTGTTGTATTGTGATTCTGAATTTTGCAGTTGGCGATGTGATAGGCATAAAACCAACTCCACTGCCTCCATACTTGGTTTGTAGTTTCTGTCTGACATTCATTGTCAGGATATCACCTTCGATAAACGAGTCACCCATAAAGGCAATGCGAACATTTCTCTGAGATGCTTGAGCAAAACTATTAGCTACTCTTTTTAAAATGTCGCCTTGCTCACTAAAATCTTCAATCGCAACTAAATCGTTTGGGTTGAGTTGTTTTCTGTATGTTTGAGCCTCTCTCTTCGCTGTTTTGTCGGTGCTAGTCAGTTTGTCGGTTTCTGTGCTTGTTTCATAAACCTCACTAGAGTCTATCTCTTCTGTTTTTTTATCAATCTTAGTTTCAAGTCCTAAAGCAACTCTGATATCAGAGCCAGAAACAACACTTGAATAGATATTAGCCTCTTTGAGTTCCACACCCATCACAGTGGCAGGTTCAATTAACGATACCAACGAAAGTATTGTTACAACAATCGCTGTAATGAGTGCACTGTATCTAATGTAATTTTTCATCACTCTGTTTTAGAATTGAAAGTATATAAACGGTTGTACAGCTCCGCTTTGCATTTGTATAACCAACCAAATTACAACAGCCAACACAATGGGATAGACAAGAATTGGTATTCTTTCAAATGCGCTGGTGATTTTTGAGTATAGGTTGTCGCTTAGGAAGTGGGTAAAGTAAGCAAGTGCAATGAGTAGCATTACATACTTATATCCAGCAAAGAAGTCAAGCCAAATAGCACCGTTGAACTGCGTAAAAATCTGCGAAATCATATCCCAGCCTCGCTCAAACGAGTCGGCACGAAAGAAGATCCAAGCAAAACAGACTAAGTTGAAAGTTATAACAATTCCAAAAAAGCGTCTAATTGGCGACATATCCTCGCCTTGTGCTTTGAATGAACTAAACCTGCCCATCACCCATTTGTGAACTGCTAGAGCAACTCCGTGGATAGCTCCCCACATTACAAATCTCCACGCGGCTCCGTGCCATAGTCCGCCGAGCAGCATTGTAAGCATTAAATTGATATAAGTTCTAAATTTTCCTTTACGGTTACCACCAAGCGAGATATAGAGATAATCTTTGAGCCAACTACTGAGCGAAATATGCCAACGCCTCCAAAATTCGGTAATAGTTGCCGCTTTATAGGGTGAATCGAAGTTTGCACGAAAACGGAATCCAAGCAGCAGCGCAATACCAATTGCAATGTCGGAGTAGCCCGAAAAGTCGCAATAAATTTGCACAGCATAGCCGTAAATAGCCATTAAGTTCTCAAATCCTGTATATAGTAGAGGTTCGTCAAACACTCTGTCAACAAAGTTAATGCTAATATAGTCCGAGATGATTGCCTTTTTGAACAGACCAATTGCTATTAAGAAGATAGCTTCGCCAAGCTCATTTCGAGAGAGAGTTAGAGGCTGTTTCGAGATTTGCGGAATAAAGTCGCGCGCTCTCACAATTGGACCAGCAACCAACTGCGGAAAGAAGGATAGGTAAAATAGGTAATCAATCCAACGTCCTAGAGGCTCAATTCTCTTACGATAGACATCGATAGTATAGCTCATTGACTGGAAAGTGAAGAACGATACGCCGATAGGTAGAAATATCTTTTCAAAATCGAGATTTCCGTCGAAGAGGCTATTAAAAAGGTCTGCAAGTAGGGTGGTGTATTTGAAATAACAGAGCAGTCCAAGGTTTATTGCAATACAGCAAGCCAGCAGTAGTTTTCTGGTTAGCTCTTTTTGGTGGTTGTAGATGAGTTTGGCAAGTACAAAATCCGAAACCGAGAGTCCAACGAGTAGCAGAAAATATAACCCACTAGTTTTATAGTAAAAATAGAGCGAAAAGGCAACTACATAGATGATTCGTGCCGTAACTCGTTTCTGAATTATGGCGTATCCAATGCTAAAGGCTAGAAATAGGAACAAAAACAATCCGCTCGAGAACAGTAGTGGGTTTTCGGGCGAATATTTGAGTTGCTCTACTATTGTGCTTAGGATTGAACTCTCCATTGATAGTTGTTTTCTTTGGACTCCTTAATTGAGGTGCAAAGATAGCTATTTTGGGATATTATTTGCATATATTAACCTATTTTGTTGATAAAATCCACTATCTTTGGGTGGTTAAAAACTGAGTATTATTATGGATAGTAGAATTGTTAAGTTTTTGGGCCGTCATCACGTTATGACTTTAGCTACAGTTGAGGCTCTTCAACCTTGGTGTTCTAATCTTTTTTATGCTTTCGACAAGAAGCATTATCGTTTGGTTTTTACCTCGTCCGAATCAACACGTCACATTAGCGAGGTCCTAAATAATCCGTTGGTTGCTTGTTCCATTGTTTTGGAGAGCAGGGTTGTTGGGCGTTTGCAAGGGGCTCAGATTTGTGGTCGACTGTGTGACGCAAGTTTAGATGCTCATATTTTAGAGCAGTGTAGAACGCTGTTTTTAAAGCGGTTCCCCTATGTAGCTCTAAATTTAGAAAGGTTGTGGTATGTTGACATTGAAAGTGCGAAATATACAGACAACACGCTAGGGTTTGGCAAAAAGCTCTATTTTAGCCGTAATGATCAATATTAGATAATGTGCGATAGTCAAAAGTGGCTATTCATAAATTTGATAGTTAACCTTATTGTTTGAATATTTTATAATAACTCAGCGAGCTACTATAACAACTCAGAGTGTTAAAATGTAGAGTCGTCGTTGATTTTGTTAAAATAATATCTGCGTCCTGACGTTATAGTTGTGTATTTTGTCCGAAGTTTGTAACTTAGCAAAGTGTACTAAATAATCGTTTGTAAAAAATTTGCATTATGAACAGAATAAACAATAGCTCCGTTATAACCGATGTTTTGTGGGAGCGTAAAGTGAGTGATAACATTTCTCAGAACGAATTCAGATTAAAACTCACTGTGCCACCATCAATTAAAGTGGTGCTTGTGGGCGAAGGTGACCAGCTCGGAAACTGGCAACCAGCCTCTGGAGTGGAGATGCTATGCGAAAAATTGCCATACTGGTATATCCCATCTGCGCTAAAGGTTAGTGAGGGTACTAACTATAAATTTGTGTTGCTCGAAGGTGAAGATGTAGTTGCGTGGGAGAGTGGTGATAATCGTATGTGGATTGATGCTAATAAGGATTTGGGTGAATTTAGAGGTCTGCCTGATTTTAGACCACGAATGGCTGGTATTGTAATGCCTGTTTTTTCGCTTCGTGGCGAGGGTTGTGAGGGTATTGGCGACTTTACTGCTCTTGGCGATTTTGCTCAATGGGCGTCAATGGCTGGTATGAGAGTTGTGCAGACTCTGCCTGTTAATGATACCACTATCACTCACACCTGGAAAGACTCCTATCCTTATAATGCAATATCGACCTATGCCTTACATCCACTTTATATTCGCGTGAGTGAAATAGACAGCAGTGCTGATGTGAGCGAACTGGTAGCTCTCAATGGGCTCGAAACGGTTGATTACGATAGAGTTGATGCGCTTAAATGGACTCTCTTTAGAGAACTTTACGAAAGACGTGGAGGAGAAACTCTATGTTGCAGCGAGTATAATGATTTCTACAATGCAAACAAGTATTGGCTAAAAAGCTATGCTGTTTTTAGCTATCTTCGTGATAAATTCCAAACCTCAGACCATAGCAGTTGGGACGAACCTTATAATTACTACTATAAAGAGTTGGAAGAGAGAGTAATTAAAGAGAACTACAAAGAGGTGGCACTCTATTTCTTCCTCCAGTTTCACGCCGACAAGCAGTTGAAAGCTGCTCGCAACAAAGCGCGTAGCTGTGGAGTCGTATTTAAGGGCGATATTCCTATCGGAGTTAGCCTCAATAGTGTTGAGGTGTGGAAAGAACCGCATCTGTTCAATGTAAATGGGCAGACAGGTGCGCCACCTGATGATTTTGCGGTTGAAGGTCAGAATTGGGGTTTCCCAACCTATGACTGGTATGCAATGAGTAAAGATAACTATCGATGGTGGAAACAACGCTTCGAGAAGATGGCGGACTACTTCGATATGTATAGGGTTGACCATATATTAGGCTTCTTCAGAATTTGGGAGATTCAGAAACCTCAAAAAAGTGGTCTTATGGGGCACTTTGTACCAGCACTGCCATTTTCTGCCGATGAGTTAAGAAGTTGGGGATTCCCGATGTGGGAGGAGCGTTACTTGGGTGTTGATGATAACGACCCTAATACGCTTTTTGTGCGAGATCACTCTTGTTATTCGATGTATCACCCTAGAATCTCGGCTCAATTTACACAAAGATATAACGAAGTGCTTGATGGTTATGAAAAAGATAGGTTTAATGCTATTTATAATCACTATTTCTATCATCGTCACAACGATTTCTGGGCTGGAAAGGCACTTGCAAAACTGCCAGAATTGATAGACGCAACCTCAATGCTCTGTTGTGCCGAAGATTTGGGTATGATTCCAAATTGTGTTGAGTGGGTGCTAGGTCAACTTCAAATTGCTTCGCTCGAAATTCAGCGTATGCCTAAAGATCCTCACTGTCTATTTAGTAATACGGCCTACTATCCATATCAAAGCGTTGCGGCAACTTCTACCCACGATATGAACCCAATTAGGGCTTGGTGGCGTGAAGATAGAGGATTGACTCAACGCTACTATAACGATATAATGTGTTGGGGTGGCGAGGCTCCTGTGGATGCCAGTGGTGAGATATGTCGCTGGATTGTCGAAGCGCATCTACACTCACCATCAATGGCTGCTATTCTGCCTTGGCAAGACTACTTAGCAATGGACGAGGGGCTAAGAAAACCAGACGCAGAGTCCGAAAGAGTCAACGTGCCGTCAAATCCTGATAACTACTGGAACTACAGAATGCACCTATCGATTGAGCAACTCGAAAAGGCAACTGATTTTAATGCAACATTGAGTGAATTAGTGAGAAACTCATATAGGTAATCTTACAACCGATATATTAAGTCTAGTTTAAGTGTTGGGGCTATTAGAAAAGCTCCAACACTTGTTCTATAATATGGTGCATATCAAAGTACTGGTACTGAGCCAGTCTTCCTCCGAAAATTACCCTCCCCTCATTTTCGGTCAGCTTCTTGTACTTCTGATAAAGTAGATTGTTCTTCTCGTCATTGATAGGGTAGTATGGTTCGCAACCCTCGCTCCACTCCGACGAATACTCTTTTGTAATAACCGTGTGTGGCTGATTTCCAAATTCAAAATGCTTATGTTCAATTACTCTTGTGTAGGGTACACTGCTACTTGTGAAGTTTACACCTGCGTTACCCTGATAGTTTGAGCACTCAATCTTCTGAGTGTCAAACCTAAGTGTACGGTACTCTAATTTGCCAAAGCAATAGTCGTAATATTGGTCAATAGCTCCTGTGTAAACTGTTGTGGTTGCTAGTGAGTCGTAATGCTCTTTATCCTCGAAATAATCGACCCCTAATTTAATATCCGCTTGACTGAGCATCTTCTCTATTAGCGTGTTGTAGCCTCCAATGGGAATGCCTTGATAGGTGTCGTTAAAATAGTTGTTGTCGAACGTAAATCGAACGGGCAATCGTTTTATAATAAACGGAGGTAACTCTCTGCACTCTCTTCCCCACTGTTTTTCGGTGTAGTCCTTAATTAGAATGTTGTATATATCTCCCCCCACTAACGACCCATCCTGCTCCTCGCGGTTTGTCTGCTCTTTGCCTCCTAACTCAGCTCTCTGTTTTCCTCTACTCGCGAGTGCCTCTTGCGGTGTTCGAACTCCCCCAATCTAATCAACAGTTTTCATATTGAATGGTAGTTTGTATATTTTACCATTGTAGTTAGCAAGAGGAGAGTATGTAAACCTATTAAATTCTACGAGCGAATTAACGTACTGCCACACTCGTTTGTTTGAGGTGTGAAAAATATGTGGACCATATCGATGGACATTTATTCCATCAATGTTGTCGCAATAGAGATTTCCTCCAATATGTGACCGCTTGTCAATAACAAGACAACGTTTTGAGCAGAGTGATGCCTGATGAGCGAAAGTTGCACCAAAAAGACCTGCCCCAACTATTAAATAATCATATTTCTGTGCCATTTTTCGACTCACTATTCTATTACAATTCCGTTAATATCTAGAATTTTATCAAACTCAGATGGAGGGCTTACCTTTCCTTGTCGTTTAGATGATATTTTATATACAATCCTATTTTGCATCTTCTCTTTAAAAGTTAATGAGTCGAATTTTGGTTCATTAGGGGCGTAAAAATAGTTTATAGGCAGATATTTGATTTTTAACTTTTTGTGAATACAGAAGATATTTAGTAGTCGTTCAGCTAGATAGCCAGAGGTTCGACTTTGACGTTTATATCCGCTTGTTGGAATATATTTCTCCACTTTTGATAATACGTCGAACAGCCAACTGCAATATTGGTCAAAGGTCTGTTTGTCGGTAATAAACATATTGTAAGGAGAGAAACTATTGCCTGACATCACTGTTTCAAATGCAGGGTAGTACTCCTCGAAATGAGTTCTTAATACCTTGCTAAGAATTGCTATGTCTTCAGCAATATGATTCATACAATACTGTATATAGACTGAATAAGGAAAAATCTCGGGTAATGCTAAAATAATATCGTGACTGCTTAGTATTTGCGTGATTTGTTCCTCCGATATTGAGTTGCAGGTGTCGATATTTTCAAGAGGTTTATTGTAGATTGCCTTGTTATTTGAATTTTCACCAAACTTAAAATAACGACGATAGTGACATAATCCAATGATATCTACATCTTTTAAACTCTTCCATGCCCAATACATTGCTGTCGTTTCACAATAACTTGGATTTTTTTCGCTAATGTTATCTTCACTACTGTTGTCTGCTGTGAAACCAAGGTCTAAATTGCTGATAGCCTTTCCAACCTGTATAGGCAGAAAAATATTGTTTGTTGGTAGTAATGATTTTTTGTGCACACACAGTAGAATCTGGACCTTTTTCATTTCGAAAATCTTAATGTTAAAACATAGACAAAGGTAGTAACTAAATTAATAAAAAAAAATAACTACCTTTGTCGCTCATTATAATACTTTGAATGCATAATTTAGAAAACTTTAAGGCACTCGGACTATCTGATAGTATGCTCGAGGCTCTCTCAAAAAAGGGATTTGAAACCCCATCATCTATCCAATCACTTACAATCCCCTTTATGTTCAACTCTGAGCGTGATTTTATTGCTCAGGCTCAAACAGGAACAGGTAAAACTGCCGCTTTCGGACTGCCAATTGTACAGTTGCTAGAAGCGCAAAAATCAATACCCCAAGCACTTGTATTAGTGCCAACGCGTGAACTTGCTCTCCAAGTTACAGGTGAATTACAATCATTTAATATCAACTCGCTTTCAATTGCCCCGATTTATGGTGGAGCGTCGATTGAGGAGCAGTTGCGCCGTCTGAAAAAGGGTGCTGACATAGTTGTAGGTACTCCAGGGCGAATTTTGGACCATATTCGTAGAGGAACACTCAAACTCCACGAGCTCAAATATATGGTGCTCGATGAGGCAGATGAGATGCTCAATATGGGTTTTATTGAGGATATCGAATCGATTATGAGCGAAACGCCAGCAGATAAACGAACGTTGCTGTTTTCGGCTACAATGCCAGATAGAATCGCCTCGCTAGCAGGAAACTATCTTAGTAATGCTGAACTGCTAAAAGTAGAAGCGAAGCATATCACAAATGACCTTACTAATCAAATCTACTTTGAGGTGCGTGAGAGCGATAAATTTGATGCACTTACTCGTATTATTGACGTAGAAGCTGATTTCTATGGTATTGTTTTTTCGCGTACCAAGGTGGGTGTTGACGAGATTGTAAATAAGCTCATATCTAGAGGGTACTCTGCCGAAGGGTTACATGGCGATATTTCGCAATCGCAACGTGAGAAAATCCTTATGAAGTTTAAGAAAAAGCTGACAAATATTCTTGTAGCTACCGATGTGGCGGCTCGTGGGATCGATGTGAGCAACCTCTCGCACGTTGTAAACTATTCGCTTCCACAAGATAACGAAAGTTACGTGCATCGCATTGGTCGTACTGGTCGTGCGGGTAATCAAGGTACTGCAATTACATTTATTTCACCCTCAGAGGCTCGTCAATTTGGATTTTTGAAGCGCCACATAAAGGCTGATATTACTCTAGAACAGTTGCCGTCATCAGCTGATGTGGTGGCCGTTAAACGAAATAGAATTATCGAAGAGCTTGCAGAAATTGTAGAGAGTGAAAACTACTTAGAGTGTGTGCCAATGGCATTCGAGATACTTGAAAAGTATGATCCCGAGATTGCTCTGGGCGCACTTTTAAGACTTGCCTATAAAAATGAACTTAGTGAGAGTAGCTACCCTGAAATTCGCTCAATTAGTGTTGATAGAAAAGGGAAAGCTCGTATTTTTATTGCAATGGGTCGCAATGAAGGTTATGGTCCTCGCGAAATTGTTAAGATACTTAAACGTGAATGTAAACTCACCGACCACGATATAGACGATATCTCGGTTCTCGACGACTACTGCTTTGCAACTGTGCCGTTTTCACTTGCTAATGAGGTTGTTAAATCTTTGAATCGCTCTTCTGGAGGTAGTAAAATAGCAGAAATAACCAAGGAGCCTGCCAAGAAACGTGGAGGTGATGGTGAAGGTCAAAGAAGAGATCGCCGAAGTGGTGCTGGTAGATCATCGAATGGAGGTGGAGATAGAAGCAGAGATAGACGATCTAGAGGTTCTGTCAGCGAAGGAGGTGAACGTCGAAAGAGTCGTTCTCGTGAGGTTGGAGTGGCCGAAAGTGCAGGAGATTGGTCGAAATATGCTAAAGGAGGTAAAAATAACAAACGAGGAGGCGAAACTCGTAGAGAAAAGAGGGTGAGTCGTGGTAGAAGATAAGCTGAAATTAAGCTATTCTAATCGCTATTATTGCATATAAAAGTAGTAAGTATGTTGATTTTTCTATTTTTTTATGAAAAATTAATTTTTTTTTGCTACATTTGCTAATATATACTTATCTTGTTCTTGAGTGGTTATGCAAAATAAAATGTCTTTGGTGTTAGTTTTAGCGTTGATATATAGCGTTACTTTTGGTGCTATATATGCTAATGCTCAAAATCTAAATGTCATTGAAACAAAAGCTAGTGTCGAAAAGATGCCAGCCCATGATTCAGTTTCGGTGGGAAGTCTTGAAGATTCAGTGGGAAGTCTTGAAGATCTTCAGCTTCCACCATTGTCAGTATTCTTGGAGTCTGTTTATGAACACCCTTCTGCGTTGATATACAAAACGTTCAGAGATGAAGAGGCTGCTAAGCTGAAGGTAGAGAAACGCAAATGGATGAACTACCTTAAAGCTACGGCAAACTATCAGTATGGTCAAAATGCAGCTTATGTTGAAGGTGTTGGCCCAATCTCGTACAGTAATGAGTCACGCTCTTACTATAGTGTTGGTGCAAGTATTAGTGTGCCTATAGGTGATTTGGCCGGAAATAAACATCGAGTTCAGGCCCAAAGAGAAAAACTTAAAAGGGTAGATTATGAGTATGAGATGACCATTGAAGATAGAAAGTTGGTAGTGTTAGAAGCATATAATAACGTAACCCAACTGTGGTCTGTTCTTAAAGCTAAGGCAGAGGCAGTAACTCTGTACGACGCTCAAATGAAGATATCAGAAAATGACTATATAAACGGAAAGATATCTATTATTGAATTATCTCTAGAGAGAGGACGACGTTCAAACGCAGTTGTGACATACCAAGAAGCAAGAACATCACTTCAGAGTGCAATAATATTGCTTGAAATGTTGACCAATATTAAGATTGTTAAGTAGATTTGTTAAGTAGTTAGATGCCTCCCCCTAAAAAGAAAAGTGACTTCTGTTATTTCGAGCATCTAAATTAATATATAATAATATTGTTGTTCGTAAATTATTTGTTTGGAAATATTTTCGACTTTAATAGTTGAGAATAAGATGTACTCTTAAGTATATAATCAATATGAAAGAAGAATTAGATATAACAATGAGAGTTTTACGCTTTTTTCGAAAGATAAGGTACAAAATTCTTGTTACTTGTATAATAGTAGGAGCAATAGTTTTCTATTTCTCGAGATTTATGCCTAGAGATTATACGGTAAGTATGGCTATATTTACAGGTATTGCTTCTAGTAGCGGGCTTGAAGATGGACAATCCTATCAAGATTCACGACTCAAAAATACGTTTGATAATATTATCAATATTACCAAATCTCAAGACGTAATGGAGGAGGTGTCTATCAAACGATTGGCCATTGGACTTGTTAAAGGAAATTTAGATATAGATAATGAAGATATTCTAGCAAGTACTTATAGACAGTATTTGCAAAACATTCCAGAAGAGATTATTTTGCTTGTTGACAAGAGTTCGCTCAAAAAGACAGAAGAGAATCTAAGGAACTATTATCAACCATATAGAGGTAATTATATTTTTGAGTTGTTGAAATCAAGAATGCCTTATTTTAGTCTTTATGCACTCGAAAGTGTTAAAGTAAGTAGAATTGGTGTTAGTGACATTCTCGAAATAGTTTATACGTCAAATGATCCTGGTATTACACTCAACACTGTTAAGTTCTTTAGCGAAGAATTGTCTAGATCGTATGAGCATATGAAATATCGTGATGTAAACGAGGTTGTAGCTTACTTTGAAGAGCAGTTAAAAATTAAAAAGAAGTCACTTGATAGTCTTGAGCATGAGTTAGTTGCATATAATCAGGAGAATAATGTAATCAATTATATAGAACAGACAAAAGCAATTGCTGTCTCTTTCACAAATTATGAAGATAGACTTGAACAAATCAAACGAGAATATGAGGCAGCAGCGCAATTACTTCGAGATTTAGATGAGCAGATGGGTGTTAGGGCAGGATTGGTACGTTCGAATGTGAATTTCGTAGCTCTGCTCGATTCTGTGGCTAAAACAAATGGTCGTATAGTGGAACTTGAGATATTTAATATCAACAATAGTAGTGACCAAATGCAGTCCGAATTGCAAAGGCAAAAAACGATACTAAGTGAGTTGGAGAAAAGAATCTCATCTGTTTCTGATGATATCAACGAGCAACAATATACCAAAGAGGGTATTGTTATCGCTTCGTTAGCAGAGAGATGGCTTGAAGAGTTAGTGCGTTCGACCAAAGCAAAAAAAGAGATGGAAGTATTATTAGAGCGAAGAAAGGATTTTGAGGATTTATATCAAAAATTTTCGCCAATCGGAGCTCAACTTAATTCTCGTGAACGTGAAATACGAATAGTAGAAGAATCATATCTGGAGGTGTTGCATGGATTAAATATGGCAAGACTAAAACAGAAAAATATTCAGTTAACCTCATCATCGTTGAGTACTATTTCTAAAGCAACGTATCCAACCCGTGATAATGGTAGCAAAGCGCTGATTTTTACTATCATTGCTGTGTTTGCTACTGCAATTATTGTTATAGTTTATTATTTTCTTAAAGAGTGGTTGCGTCAATCGCTAACCGATGCATCGAGAGCCTATAGAATTACAAATGTTGATGTAATTGGCGCAATGTCAGCAAATCACGAGTTATTATATAGAGGATATATTAGAAAGTGTCATCGGAAATCTGCACTCTATATAAGTAACCAGGTTAATAAGTTTTTAAACACAGACTCTACGGTTTATGTTAATTTAGTTAGTATTGAACCGCGCGAAGGTAAGAGTTTCTTGGCAAAACATATTATTAACGTTTGGCGAAATAAAGGTTTTAATGTTTGCTATGTTAAAGCAAATACTGATTTTTCGACAGAAACACCTGCCTACCATACAGCGGATAGTTATGAGAATCTTATAGGCGATAAAATCAAAGACAAAAAATACGATATAATATTAATTGAGCATCAACCTCTGCAAAAAAGCAACATTCCACCCGCATTGATTTCGAGTGCCAATTTAAATATTGTGGTTGTAAATGCAGAACGTTTGTGGCGTAAAAGCGACCAACAATTGCTCAGTACATTTATGGAACAATGTTCTGATACAGCTGCAGGACGTTGTTTGCATTATGCATCAAGAGTTGCAGTAGATGATCTTACGGGCAAACTACCTCCCTTTGTTGTTTCGTAGATAGTCTTTTCCCTTCTAGGTTGTTCTGACAGTGTCAAAAATGCATATTGAAGGTCAAAATAGCGGCTATTCCTCAGTTATTGTCACACTTTTTATAGGTTTGGGAATAATAGGTATTGCTATTGCAGCAATAATGCAGAATATGTTGGTTTTATTAGCATTGGCAGGGACGCCTTTAATGATTTTATTATTGGTGTTAATGTTAAAACAACCATTGTTGTCCTTTTTCGTTTCGTTCGTGTTCATATATTTTGCTATACCAATAATAAAATATACAGTTTTAGATGGAGTTAGTGATATTGTAGTTGTTGTTTTGTTCTTTTCTCTATTATTGTTGCTATTTTATCCTTAGTTATATAGGGGAGGTAATGTGCTAACAAAATGTTCCAATGTTTTGCTTGGAGGTATGATATTCTGGTGCATTTATTGTGTGTTAGAACTTGCAAATCCAACATCGGTTACTGAGGCTTGGCTTGGTTCGCGTGCCGTGGTGTTTAACGGTGTGGTAATGACTTTTCTAGCAATACTTGCAATTGACAGTTTTAAGACAGTAAAACAGATACTCTTTTTGTTGTCTATACTCACTCTTTTAGCTGTCTTTAAAGCGTTAGTGCAGAAGTATATAGGATGGGATACGATGGAGCTAAATTGGCTTAGTACAGGAGGTGCTAAGACGCATATTTTAGGCACGGGAACGCGCTATTTTTCGTTCTTTACAGATGCAGGTAATTTTGGCTCTAATATGGGGTTTGCGGGAGCGGTTTTTATGTTTATAGCCCTCTTTGAGAAGAAGTTATTACTCAAAGTATACTATTTTACAGTTTCTGTTTTAGGCTTTTATGCGCTATTTATGTCGGGAACTAGAGGGGCTATTATAGTGCCTTTGGTGACATTCCTTGTAATGGCAATTATCTGTAGAAAGGTTAAGATGCTGATTATGTTAGGTTCCTTGTTGGTGATAGTTTTTATCTTTTTTAGATATACCTATATTGGTCAGGGCCACACAATGATTCGAAGAATGCGAACTGCTTTTAGAGCCGAAGAAGATGCATCATATTTGGTGCGTAAAAATAACCAAGCATTATTGAGTGAGTACATAAAAGATCGGCCCTTTGGTGTGGGGATAGGACTTTCGGGTGTTGAAAACAGGAAATATTCATCCATTTTGTCAACCCAAGTTCCACACGACTCCTGGTATGTAAAGATCTGGGTAGACACGGGTATTGTAGGTTTTATATCCTATAGGGGTATCCTACTTTTAGCTATAGACCAAGCCGCTTGGCGATAACAGTTATTGGTTAAAGATGTAATTGTTCGCTCTGTGTAGGGAGGGTGGTTAAGTGGTGTATGCGGATTGTGGGTTAGTGCTTTTGGAAGGGTTTTGTGGGGG
>CAMTOL010000025.1 GCA_947074135.1 uncultured Rikenellaceae bacterium | reverse complement strand
TACGAGATTTCTGAATGTGACTGGAGTTCAGACGTGTGCTCTTCCGATCTATTTTGCCATAAAAGTGTAAATTTCAAGTTTGTAGTTTGGTTAATATTTTATAAAGCAAATAAGTTTAACTTAAGAAATGATTTAAATTCTTGTATTAAGCCGTGATATTTATCCTCATAACTAGTCCTACTTGTTGGATGATAACTGTTTATAAGCACCATCTGCTTTTCAACAGAATACCAGATCCAATTGCTTCCCTCCATTTTAGTAAATTCAATATCATTGTAAATTATATGGTTCGCTATATAATGCATCAGCACCTCTCCTGTCTTACAAATGTAGCCACCTCCGCAAACTATTATATTTGGCGAATATATGTCGAGCTGTTTCCTTAGATTATCTCGATATTTTTCAGCATAAGCGTATACAGCATTATCGTCAGCAGACGCACCTCCTGACACTTTTTTTGCGTTTACGATTATTAGTGGTAAGTTTTTCGGAAATGTATAAGTTACTGGTGAAATATCAACATCGTTTGCTTGAATTTTAGACAGCTCACTTAGCCAAGAATAGATCATAATGAAAAATGCGTGTTTCGAATCACCTTCTAATGCCCACGTCCTGTAATCTTCATCTGGATTACTATTAGGCTCTTTCATAAAAAAGACTATTCGCCTTTTGGCATTATTCAACAACTCTTCTTGATTACCTGAGCACACATTGTGATTGTTGTTAAACACCTCACCATTAAATATCAATCCATCACGACAAAAGTCTGGATATCCATCATTGTTAGATTCACTTTCCCATGCATCGAAAAGTTCATCTTCTTTTTCAGATACTTTCTTCATGTTATCTGATTTTTTTAGCTGTATTATTATTTCTTATAGTAGTTTTAGGGCGATGTGGGCGCAGGCTTCGGCGTCGGCTAAGGCGTGGTGATGGCGAGTGAGGTCGAAACCGCAACGTGCCGTAACTGTGTGCAACTGATGATTGGGCAAAATAGCGCCGTATTTACGACGAGATGCAGCCAATGTGCAATGAAATTCATAATTAGGATACGGCATCGAATACTCAGCAAAAACAGCTCTCAAACAACTCTCGTCAAACGGTCTATTATGCGCAACCAAAGGCAAATTGCCAATCAACTGAGAAACCTCAGCCCAAACATCTGGAAAAGGGCGTTCGTCAACTGTATCGGAGTAAACCATTCCGTGTACCTCGGTTGTAAAGCTGCTATAATAGTTCGGCTCAGGGCGAATCAGCGAGTGGTAGCGATGCACTATCTCACCACCTCTCACAACCACAATGCCGACACTACAAACGCTTGTGCGGTGGTTGTTTGCCGTTTCAAAATCAATTGCCACAAAATCTTTCATATTTTTTATTCTAATAAATCCCTATAAAGTTAACTCTATTTTTGTATAGATACAACTAAAACCACAAAAATCTAAACCAACGAAGTGAATCCACTGTAAAGGTGTAAACCAAAGTGATAAATGTTACTAAAATCATAATTGAAATAATGATTTTATCCACAATGGTTAAAGATCTTTTCATAGCGTTATAGTGTTAAATTTTAACACAAAAATATTGCGAGCATCTGCCAAATTACGACATATGAATGTATTGTGTTTGCTGAATGGATATAAAACTTAAATATTGTTGCACACGAATTGCACACAGATCGGGTGAAAATAACGCAAAACGGTGTACAACGCTGAAAAAGATTTACTATACTCGTCGTTGAAATTCAATGAATTATCAGTGTAATGAAAAGCAACCTAAGACACTGAAAAACAACCTCTTAAACGATTGTTAATCAGAGGATACTAAGTTCAAGTCAAAAGTTGAGGAGCCAAAAAACAATCGAAGTAATTCGGTCACTTTTTTTGGCACATTCTGGCTATCGCACTGAAGAAGATGACTAATTCTTTTGATGCAAAAAAATTAAAAGTTATTAGAAAACCAACTCCTAAAATCATTTACACGAATCCTACTAATCAATATCCTATGATCAGCTAAACCCTTGAGATTGACAGATAACCGATTATTAAACCACAAATCAATATCTTCGATTGCCTCACGAGTTATGATAAACTGACGATTGGCACGAAAGAATCGCTCTGAATCAATCATCTGCGACAACTCATCGAGAGTATTGGGCATAGTAAATTTATCGCCTCGATCATTGACTGCTATTACAATTCCTTCACTTATATAGAAATAACGTATTGTGTTTGCCGATAGCGGGAAAAGTTTATCTCCTCGCATCGGAACCAGAAAATGAGTTGTAACCTTACGAGCTGGATCTATTATATTGCGGATATCTGCTAAAATGGAACCTGTTCTATCGCTCTTCTGCATATTAAGTGCCGAGTACTTATCGAGTGCCAAATGTAATAATTCAGCAGAAATAGGCTTTAATAGATAATCTATACTGTTAACTCTAAATGCTTTTATAGCATACTCATCATAAGCAGTAGTAAAAATTATAGGACACATAACCTCACGCTCTTCAAATATCTCAAAAACTGAACCATCGGCAAGGTGTATATCCATAAACATTAGGTCAGGCAGCGGATTAGTGTCAATCCACTCAATAACATCATTAACAGAGTCTATTATGGCAACAATATCGCACTGAGGTGCAACATCCTCAATAAGTGCTTTGAGATTTCTCGCAGCAGCCTTTTCGTCCTCAATTATAAGTACTCTCATCGACTTTATCATAGCTTAACCAAAGGTAACTTGACTGTGAATATATTATCTTTTCGCATAATGGTTATATCACGATGGAACAACAACTCATAGCGCTTTGAGAGATTACTGAGTCCAATACCCCCACTAATTACCGGAAAGCGTTTAAGTTGAATAGGATTTGAGACACACAAATTACCGTTATCATCTGTTCTAATTGAGATTGTAAAGTTACGGCGAGAACTAATCTCATTATGCTTCACTGCATTCTCAACCAACACCTGCACGGATATATTAGGAAGACGGCACTCTAAAAATTTATCGTCTATATCAATGTCAAAGGCTAGATTCTCCTCATATCGCACCTTGAGTAGATAGATATAGGCTTGAGTAAACTCCATCTCCGAACGAAGATTTGTATTATGCAAATCTCCAACCTCAAGTGTATATCGAAGCACTTTTGATAGCTCTTGAATATAACTCTGTGCTCTTTGCGAATCCTCTCTGACTAGAGCTTGAAGCGTATTGAGAGAGTTGAAAAACATATGCGGATTTAACTGATGTTTCAATGCCTCATATTGATTCCTTATATTCTCTAGTCTAAGCTGTTGAACCTCCATGGTAATAGCTTGTTGCCGCCTCAACAAATAGAGCATATAGCAGGTTCCCGTAGCGACACAGGCAATTATAAAATCGCGCAATGGATGGAGAATATAATGTCTAGCTGAATCAATGGCTGGTATGTCTAAGTGTTCGTGCAGTAGAATGAAGCATTTACTTAAAATACTACTTAGAAAGAAAGAGAATATAAATGACAGCATTATTCTTCGCCACGTAACGCTGGCCATCAACAGATTAAACTTAAAGATAATGATATTGAGTGCAAATATTAGGGAGAGTGACAAAAAAGTATAGACCACCTCACTAACAACGTCACCGACTGTAATATCGGGGAAGAACGTCTGTATCTCCGAAGATAGAAACAGGGCTATTATTTCGGGGAAGTGAATAAGTATGGCAACCACTACTGAAACAATAATGGCAATATAGCTATATCTATTCAACCTCTTCATTTATCTACAAAAATAGTAATAATTTTCAACTATTGCTGCTCTATTGTTGCTCGAACATACATTCCTGGACGGAACAATGATTCTGGCGACAAAATTGAGGCATAGACCTCCATCGAACGATTCTGTTTATCAATCTGCTGCCCAACAGATATAACTCTGGCATCGAAGCTCCTATCCACAACTCCGTTTACGGTAAAAGTAACTCTGTCGCCAACTACGATATGCGAAATATCCTTCTCATAGGCTGTCAAACGAAGCATAACGCTAGATTTATCAATAATTTCACAGATAGGTTCGCCCATTGAGATATATTTACCCAGATTAACATCGACATCAGCTACATATCCAGTAATTGGCGCATAGACATTGAGATATGGAATTATTCCATCATTGATAACGTTACTAACAGTGACCCCCAACAGTTGAAGTTGTACGGCTGCGGCATCTCGCCGACTTTTTATCGAGATATAATCTGCGTAGCTCTCCTCCAACCGTCTTTTGGTTGAAGCCTCTTGCAGCGACAGTGCTTGTTGACGTTTATACTCCATCTCTTGCTGCTCCGTCTTGGCATACGATTCGATATACTCTTGTTGCAAGGCTATAAACTCAGGGTTTTCGAGTGTTGCAATAACTTCTCCCTTACGTACATATCCTCCTGCTATAAGTTTGGTTGACCTCACAATTCCAGACATCGAAAGTGATACAGTAGCTCGATTCTGCGGTGGAGTGACCATAATTCCAGTTAGAGATAGGTTGTTCGAAACAGCGATATTTTCATTGGAGGTATCGACTTTAGCTTCGGTTTCACTCTTATCTTTCTTCACTTCACTCCGTTCGACCACCTCTTTACTATCAGTCCTTGCAGGTAATGTAGTGTTATCTCCGCACGAAAAAAGGGAGAGTAGCATTATTGACAAAAAAATCCTCTTCATTGGTTATACTATTTATATAATTCGTACTCTAAAATTGCTATGTTGTATTTAAGGAGTGTTTCGAGATAGTTGCGTTCAATCTCAATGGTTGCATTAATATTTTGAATATATTGAGTGACTCCCAGTTCACCTCCCTCCATTTGAACTTGAGTTGCACGCGCCAACTCTCTTGCCTCACTCAAAGCGGTAGAGGTATAGTAACTCAATCTTTTGGCATAGCTATCAATTGACATTTTGAGTTCGGTAATTCGACCACTCATCTCTATCATATGTTCATCCATCTCTTTTTTAACTATCTCGGAGCTTAAACGGGCCTGCTTAATTCGGCTTTTTTGCGGTGCAAAAAACAGAGGAATGGAGAGACCAACCATCCACGAACTAAGGTTGTTATCAGGAGTAATATTTTTGTTAATATACCCTCCCTTCAACTCTGGAAATAGACGGCTTTGTTCGACTTTAATCGCTGCACTACTCTTCTCCACAAGACTTTGATAATATTGCGATTGAAGATTATCACTAATCGATGTTATTACAGACCGTTCAAACTCTATTGAGGTTGTATCAACTGGCACTATATCAGAGTCGGAGTAGCAAACAAGTCTTAACCGTTTGGATGCTAGTACTCGTTGCTGTTCAGCCTCGAAGAGTTGATTATGCATCGATATCGACATTGTAGCAGCAGACATAGCCTCAAGTTTAGTAATATCTCCAGCCTCATATCTAGCCTTGCTAACACGTTGTAATCGTTCGGCCATCTGGCTCTGCAAAGCATACATACGGCATAAGTCTTGAGAATAGAGGTAATTAATCCACGCACTACGAACATCGGCAGTAATCTCTTTGGCAACAATTTCTCGATGCAATGTATTGCTTTGGACATCTCGGTCAACGAGCGCATATTTATAGAATGGGGTAAGAAGCGAACCAAAAGATTGAGTAATACTAAACTCACTATCTTGGCGATATGCTCCGTTAAGCTGTCCTCTCGAATAATTAAGTTCAGTCATTCCAATCTCCCACGCCTCGCCACGAGTAGCCTTAGCTCTCTCTATCGAGAGTGATGAGGCACCCATTCGAGGGCTATTTTCGAGTGCCATTGCGATAGCCTCTTCGAGTGTTACTTGATTTTGAGCCGAAGCACTGTTTGGAGTAGCAAAAGCAATAACTATTGCAACTACAGATAAAAACTTCAAAAATGGGTATTTTCGTTTAAATACCTTGAAATTGTTTACAACTTGATAGAATATCGGAATGATGATAAGAGTTAGTATCGTCGAAACAATAAGCCCTCCGATTACCACTGTTGCTAACGGTCGTTGAACTTCAGCTCCCGCAGTGGTTGCCACTGCCATAGGAACAAACCCCAGCGATGCAACTAAACCTGTAAGAAATACTGGACGTAGAAGATGAGGTGTTCCTCGTTCAATAATACGATTAGTCGATAAGCGATACTTACCCATATCTCTTAGCTGATTGAAGTGATTTATCATAAGGATACCATTTAGAACAGCAACACCAAAAAGAGCAATAAAACCAACCCCAGCAGAGATACTAAAAGGCATATCTCTAAGCCACAGAGCAACGATACCTCCGATTAAAGAGAGCGGCACAGTGGTAAACACCACTAAGGTGTACTTAATACTCTTGAAGGCAAAGAACAGGAGTAACAGAATCAGCATTAGTGCAACAGGGACTACAATCAAAAGAGTATCAATTGCATTTTGCAGATTTTCGAATTGTCCTCCATACTCGAAGTAGTATCCCGGCAATAGCTTAATATTCTCATCCAATTTCTTGTTTATCTGCGCCACAACTTTCTGAATATCTGCATCACGAACATTAACACCAATCACAATACGACGTTTTGTTTGGTCGCGGTTAATCTGAAGAGGTCCATTTACAAAATCGATAGAGGCGATTTCGCTAAGTGGTACTTGGATACCATCAGTCGTACGAACAAAGAGTGTGTTCAGGTCGAGATCTTTCACTTGGTTTTGGTCTAATCTCACAACTAGATCAAAACGTCGCTCATTCTCAAATACAGTTCCCGCAATTTCACCCGCATATGCTGTTCGAATAATTGTATTCAACTCCTCGATATTCATTCCATAACGGGCAATCTTGGCTCTATCATACTTGACTACTAACTGAGGAAGTCCCATAGCTTGCTCCACAATCACATCAGCCGCCCCCTCAACTTGGCGGACATAGGTAGCTGCCTCTTGCGCTTTGGCATATAATTCAGCCATATCTTCGCCATAGAGTTTTATTGCAATATCTGCTTTAGCTCCAGTCATCAACTCATTGAAGCGCAACTGAATCGGTTGGCTAAAGTTAAATTCAGCCCCTTCAACATCAAGAAGAGCCTCCTTCATCTTCTCCACCATTTCGGCTCTCGACGAAGCACTTGTCCACTCATCAAAGGGTTTCATTACAATCATTATATCTGCATCTTCAACCGCCATTGGGTCTGTAGGCACTTCAGCTGTACCGATTTTCGCCACTACGTGTTTGATTTCAGGGAATTTATCAAGTAACACCTTTTGCGCTTGGTCCGAGATTTTAATACTTTGCGAAAGTGAGCTCCCTGCTGGCAGTGTCATTTGCATTGCAAAGTCACCCTCGTCGAGCGTTGGTATAAACTCCGCTCCGAGTCGTGTAAACAGGCTTAAACTTCCAACAAAGAGTGCAAAAGCAACTAATATAGCGACTGTTTTAAATCGCATACAGAATTTTAATGCTTTTTGATATAATTTATTTAACCACCCAAAGAAATGATCGGCAAAGGTTCTCTTTACCTTGATTTTTCGTTTCAAAAAGAGTGAGGCCATCATCGGAACGTAGGTCAGCGATAGAATCAACGCCCCAATAATACAGAACACCAAGGTCTTGGCCATAGGCGTAAAATATTTTCCCTCAATTCCTGTTAGCGTTAAAATTGGAAAGAATACGATAAGAATAATTATCACAGCAAATGTTGCCGAACGTACCACACCACTCGTACCCCGTATTATCTCCTCATTCATCCTTTCTTTGGATAACTCTTTACCACTAAACTGCCTCGTATAGATATGCGCCAATATACCCTCGACAATTACAATAGATCCATCGACTACAATACCAAAATCTATTGCTCCAAGGCTCATCAAATTGGCCGAAACGCCAAAGAGTCGCATCATAATAAAGGCAAAAAGCATTGAGAGTGGAATTACCGAAGCAACAATTAAACCTGCTCTTAGGTTACCGAGGAAAATAATAAGTACAATAAACACGATTATCGCCCCTTCGACAAGGTTGTAGATAACGGTAGAAATGTTTCTTTTCACCAACTCCGAACGGTTGAGATATGGCTCTATTGACACTCCCTCAGGTAACATCTTCTGAATCTTCTCGACCCGACTCTCCAACTCTGCTGTAACCACATTTGCATTAGCCCCTTTGAGCATCATAGCAATACCCCCTACACACTCGCCTTTCCCATCTTGGGTCATTGCACCAAATCGTTTAGGGGCACCAAAACGAACAACCCCAATATCATTAATATGAATAGGGATTCCGCCTCGATTGGCCACAACAACATTTTCTATATCCTCTATCGATGCAACCATACCTTCGGAACGAATATAGTACGCACGATTTACCTTTTCGATATATCCGCCTCCAGTATTCTGATTATTAGATTGCAGAGCCTCAAACACATCGGAGAGGGTAACATCTAACGAGTGTAACAGATCTGGATCGACAGCAACTTCATACTGTTTTAGATAACCTCCAAAACTATTAATTTCGACAATACCCGGTATTCCAGAGAGTTGACGTTTAACAATCCAGTCTTGAATAGTACGCAGCTCCATAGCATCATATCTATTCTCGTACCCTGGTGCAACTTCGAGCGTATATTGATATATCTCGCCCAGACCTGTCGTAATGGGCATCATCTCTGGGCTACCCAGCTCAGAGGGTATTTCCGAAGCAACAGTTTGTATCTGTTCGTTGATTAGTTGCCGGGCATCGAGTGTAGGAACGTTATCTTTGAATACAACTGTCACCAACGACAGTCCGAAACGAGATACAGAGCGAATCTCTATAACGTTCATAATATTACTCATCGCAATCTCAATAGGGAATGTGATAAGTTGTTCCACCTCCTGCGGAGCAAGCGTGGGCGAAATGGTAACAATTTGAACCTGATTGTTAGTGATATCTGGCACTGCGTCAATGGGCAGTGTAAGCATCGCATAGATACCTCCTATAAATAAGAATAGAGCTGTCAGCCCAACGAATAGTTTTTTAGTTACTGAAAAACGTACAATTGCTTCAAACATAGCGATCTCTTTTTGAAATTCGACTCCGAAATTAGCTCAAAAGAGATATACATTCTACAACTGATGAGTGAAATGACATTAATAAGATTTGAAATGTAATTTTCTAAGGTTGAAAATTCAACCTAAGTAATTAACTGACATACACTAAATCTTAATACCACAACCTAAAATAGCTTCAATTAAGCTATTTTCTACATAAAAAAGGGTGCGAAAGTCACTAAAACTTCGCACCCTTTACCTTTATTAACTAAACCGACTTAACCAAGTCGCTAGCAAACAAAATTCGAAACTCTACTTCTTCTTCTTTTGTTGCTGTTGTTGTTGCTGCTGCATTGCCTGCTGTTGGCGTTGCATAGCCTCCAATCGTTCAGCCCATTTAGACTTTTTAACTGGTTTAGTAGCATTTTGTTGCATCTTAGCGTGCAATTTATCATCGCTAACCACTGCACGGAAAGCATAAGTCTGACCTACAGTTATCAAGTTGCTCAATAGGTAGTAATATGTAAGACCCGATGAGAAGTTATTGAACATAAACAACAACATAATTGGCATCAAGTACAACATCATAAACTTCATTCCCGGCATCGAATTAGCCTGCATAGAGCTTTGTTGAGCATAATTCAACTTCGATGTAATAAAGAGCGAAGCCGCCATCAACAGCGTGAACAACGAAACGTGATCGCCATAGAATGGAATTGAGAATGGTAGGTTCAGAATCGAGTCGTAGCTCGACAGGTCGGTTGCCCATAAGAACGACTGACCACGAAGCTCAATCGACGATGGGAAGAACCTAAACATTGCAAAGAGGAATGGCATTTGGAGCAGCATCGGCAAACAACCACCCATAGGGCTAACTCCAGCACTCTTATAGAGCCCCATCATAGCTTGCTGCTTCTTCATTGCGTCCTCTTTCTTAGGGAAACGCTCGTTAATTTTCTTAATCTCTGGACCTAGGAGACGCATCTTAGCGGTGCTCAGATATGACTTATAGGTAAGAGGGAAGATAATGAGTTTGATAAATATTGTAAGCAACAGAATGATAATACCATAGCTCGAAATATATTTATTGAGGAAGTCAAAAATCGGAATCACTATCCAGCGGTTAACCCAACCAAAGATACCCCAACCTAGTGGCACAAGTTCTTGGAAGTTATACTCATCGCCATACTCCTCCAGAACCGAATATTTGTTAGGTCCAAAATAGAACTTAAAGTTATACTCCGCAGTCGAAGCCGAATAAGGAAGTGTCAACGAAGCCGAGAAATCCTTAATATCGCTAGCGCTTTCAGGGAAGGTGTGATAGGTAAGATTAGCTGAGTTAAAGTTGTCGTTAGAAACGATAATCGAGCTAAAGAACTGCTGTTTAAAGGCCATCCACTGCACTTTAGTAGGAATACTCTCGCTAACCGTTCCTGTCGAAGTTTTAAGCTCCTCGAAGTCGCCATCAACGCCTGGATATTTATAAGCAATTGTGGTGTAGTTATTCTCGTTTGTAAAACCCTTCTCCTCTTGAGGCGAAACGATGTTCCATTTCAGCGCAATATCTGGTTGAGTTGCTAGCATCAACGATTTAAACTGCGAGAAGTCCGCCTTAAAATCAATCATATAGTTATCTTTAGGCAGAGTATAGAGATACTCAACATAAGAGGCGCTGTCCGCCATCAAACGATATGCAATTTGAGAATCTGAGATTTTACGGACATCGAAAAAAAGATTAGCAGTCGAGATACGCTCAGGAGCAAAAAACTCGAACCCAAACGAACTACCGTTTGGAGCAAATAGCAATAAATCTTCGCCTTTATTAGCCTCGTTCAAACGCTCATAATCTTTTAGTTGAACACTTGCAATGCGACCACCTTTGTTCGAAAAGGTATAGACTGCCAAGTCGTTTTCCAAAGTGACAAACTGCTCAGTTCCTTGAGCCACCGATGCCAGCTTACCTAGCGCCTCAGCAGCACGAACTCCATCAAGACTATCTCTTTTAATTTCAGCTAGCAGTTGTTCTTCAACCGATATTTTAGGTGCGTTAGCTAGTGCAATTGAATCTTGACGAGCCTTTTCAATTCTTGCTACTTCTCGTTGTTCCTCAACCTTTTTGTTATTCCACCAGCTAAAGCCAAATAGAATTGCCCCAATAAGCACGAGGCCAATAATCGTATTTTTATTCATTATTTATTGTAAAGAATTACAACTCAGGTACGAATTGTAAATTGTAAATTATTTTGTTTGTTGATATTTAATGGCAGCCTCAACAAATGCTACAAAAAGCGGATGAGGATTCGCAACCGTACTCTTATATTCAGGGTGGAACTGAACGCCAACAAACCAAGGGTGACCTTTAGCCTCAACAACCTCGACAAGTCCAGTATCGGGATTAACCCCCGTTGCAATTAGACCCGCACTCTCAAGTTGCTCTTTAAATAAATTATTGAACTCGTAACGATGGCGATGACGCTCCGAAATATCGGTTTTTCCATATGCTTTTGCAGCATTTGAGCCCTTCTCCAACTTACACTTATAAGCACCTAGGCGCATTGTACCTCCCTTATCTGTAATATCTTTCTGTTCCGACATTAAGTCGATAACAGGCACTGGCGTTGGTGCAGTTTCTGTCGAATTAGCCTCTGCCAATCCAAGCACATTACGAGCAAACTCGATAACCGAACACTGCATACCAAGACAGATACCAAAGAATGGAACTCCACTGGTACGAGCATACTCAACCGAGGTGATTTTACCCTCCAAACCTCTATGACCAAAGCCAGGAGCAACCAGAATACCACTCATTTTTCCTAACTTCTCCACAACGTTCTCTTTGGTAATCTTCTCAGAGTTTACATACTCAAGTTTTACTCTAATATTGAGCTCTGCTCCAGCGTGAATAAACGCCTCTGAAATTGATTTATATGCATCTGGAAGCTCTGTATATTTACCTACAAGTGCAATTTTAACTTCACCATTTGGATTTTTAACTCTTTCAACAAAATCGCACCATTTTTTAAGGTCTATCTCACGATTTGCGTCTAATTGCAACTTACGCAGAGCTACAATATCAAGTTTTTGCTCCAGCATTTTTAGGGGCACTTCGTAGATTGTCTTAACATCAATCGACTCTATAACAGCATCTTGCTCGACATTACAGAATAGTGCAACTTTCTTTTTAACCTCATTTGTAAGTGGTTTTTCGGAGCGAAGCACCAACACATCTGGTTGAAGACCATTTTCTAGCATCATTTTAACAGAGTGCTGCGTTGGTTTTGTCTTCAACTCGCCACTAGCGCTCATATAAGGCACAAGAGTTAGATGAACAATCATCGTATTACCAATACCTAACTCATAGCGCAACTGACGCACAGCTTCAATATATGGCAAACTCTCAATATCGCCAACAGTACCTCCAATTTCAGTAATTACAACATCATATTTTTGCTTTTTACCAAGCATCAACACGCATCTTTTAATCTCGTCAGTAATGTGAGGAATAACCTGTACAGTTTTACCTAGAAATTCTCCTCTACGCTCTTTGTTAATCACACTTTGGTAGATACGACCAGTTGTAACGTTATTAGCTTGCGATGTAGCGTGGTTAGTAAATCGTTCGTAGTGTCCAAGGTCAAGATCTGTTTCTGCACCATCTTCTGTCACATAACATTCGCCGTGTTCATAAGGATTTAGAGTACCAGGGTCAACATTTATATATGGGTCAAGTTTTTGGATAGTAACCGAGTAGCCACGAGCCTGAAGCAGACGAGCCAATGATGATGAAATAATACCTTTACCCAATGATGAGGCTACGCCTCCAGTTACAAAAATATACTTTGTCATTTTATTAGTGATCAAGTGATTAAGTGATCAGGTGATCATTTATTTATTATTTTATATTTCTTTGATAATCGTATATAATAGTCTAGCAATGTAATCAATGATCACAAATCGCAAATCACTAAACTATTGTGCGTCAATGATTTTAATTTTCTCTATAATCTCAGCAATTTCGCCTTTTGCTTTTTCAATCTTGCGTTCAACATCAGCAACCATAGCTCCTGCACCTTTGCTCGAAGCGAAGAAACCGATATTGTTTTCCAACAACTTAACATCAGCCTCCAATCCTCGTAAGCGATTGTATAATCTTTCACGTTCGCCACCCATATTGCCATTACCGTCACCGCTCGTTTTAGCAGCGCTCACTCTTTGGCGGTACTTTTCGATTCTCGACGAACCCTCTTTCGAACGAAGTTCATCGAAAAGTTTATCACAAACATCTTTATACTCTTTCGAGAGTGCCTCTTTGCGACGAATTGGCACAAAACCAATAGCACTATAACGTTGCATCACCTCTTTTAGTATATCAAAAGTCAACTCTTCACTACCTTGCATAGCGCGCAGTTCCTCAATAATTGCAAGTTTTGCGGTTAAATTATCATTAAACTTCGAATCAGCCTCTTTGAAGTGTTCTGCTTTGCGGTCAAAGAACTTATCACAAGCAGCTCTAAAACGTTTCCAAATAATGTCGGAGTGTTTACGAGAAACAGCACCGATTTTTTTCCACTCTTTTTGCAGTTCAACAAGCGCATCTGTTGTTGCCTTCCAATCCTCCGACTCACTTAGCGCTTCGGCCTGAATGCAAAGGTCAGTTTTAGCTTGCAGGTTATCGTCCATTTCGGAGCGCATACCCGAGAAGAATTCACGTTTAGCATCAAAGAATTTATCGCAAGCAGCACGGAAACGTTCATAAATTGCGTTATTATCTTTTTTAGGAGCAAAGCCGATAGTTTTCCACACCTTTTGAAGTTCAGTGATCTGGTCTTGCATATCGTTCCATTCTTTAGCCGAAACTAATGGAAGTACTGCAAAGCTTTCGATTTTCTCGCAGATTTCAGTTTTTAGAGCCAAATTACGTTCTTGCTCTTCACGAATTTGATCGTAGTACTCTTGGTGGCGTTTATTTACTCTACCACTTGCCGCCTTAAATCGTTCCCACAACTGCTCTTTATACTCACTCGCCACTGGACCAGCTTCCCTATAACTATCGTGCAGTTTTTGCAACTCATTGAAGGCAGCAACAGCAGATGGAAGTTCATAAAGGGCTTCGGCACGTTCACAAATCTCGAGTTTCGTTTCGTAGTTACGTTTAAGGTCGATATCACGCAACTCTTTATTAATTTTGATAAAGTTGTAGAAATTTTCGGTATGATGGTGATATGTTTCCCACAAATCTTTGGTAACACCTAAAGGCACAATCCCAATCTCTTTCCATCTGTTTTGCAGTTCGCGGAACGTTGCAAACGTTTGCCCTAGAGTTTCGGTACTAGTAACCAGACCTTTAAGCTCTTCGATAATTTCGAGTTTAGCTTTATAGTTAGCCTCTTTTTGTTCTTCACTTGCAGCAACAGCTTTATCGCGTTTATCACGATAGAGTAACAATAGCTCTTTAAAACGATTCTCTTCGGCAGAGTTTTCTGATTTAAACGTTTCAGCATCACCACCAGAGGCAACAATCTCAGCACGAGCAGCCTCATCTAGCGACTTAATTTTTTTATAGAAAATTACTTTAATCTGTTCGACCTTAGTTCTAAGTTGCGACACAGGCATATTTTGAATATCACTTGCCAACTGTTCACACAACTCCACAGTAGTCATAGTCGAGAGTTTTTGCTCCTCAACCTCGTTATTGAGTTCCTCTGTTTGATCACTCATCTTCTCTTGTCCCTCTGGCTCTGAGACTACTTCAATTGCCAAAGAATCCTGTTCTACAATTTTGTCGTCATTTGCAACAACAATTTGTTCTTCCACCCTTTCAACCTCTTCTGCAATTGATGCATTCAAGTTTTCTTGAGGTTGAGAGCATTGTTCGTCTTGAAGTTCGGCAGCGCTTTGCATAGCCTGCGTAGTGAGTTCTTTAGAATCAGTTTTCATAACTAATAATCGGTTGGTTAGCTTTCGTTACTAAGTAATATTAAAGGGCAAAGATAATAAAAATTAATTGGATTTTCAGCATAAACTAGCTATAAATTAGAAGTTAGAATCTAGAAGTTATCATATTTTTACGAAATTCTAACTTCTAAATTCTAACTCTTAACTTCAAGCTCTAAAATTTAAAGCATACCTAGCTCCAATAGCGCCTCTTCGCTCATTTTCGAGCGATCCCACGCTGGCTCGAAAGTGAGCACCACATTGACCGACTTGACACCTTCGACAGAGGCTGTCATTTTATTAACATCTTCGAGCAGTTGGTCGGCCATTGGGCAGTTTGGAGCTGTTAAGGTCATCGTAATTGTAACCTCGCCACTTGGATCAAATTCTATATCATAAATCAGTCCTAGGTCGTAGATATTGACAGGGATTTCTGGGTCATAAACATTTTTAAGGGCTATGACAATATTTTTCTCGATTTCTAGTATCTCTTGAGCGGTCATTATATTTGTGAATTAGTGATGTGTGATATGTAATTTAAGAATTTCTTAAAAAGTTTCAGATCACAAATCACAATTTTAATTTAAAAACGCAGTTGCAAATAGTTTGATTTGGCGCACCATTGCCATAAGTCCGTTTGCACGAGTTGGCGAAAGGTTATCGCTGAGTCCGATTTTGTCTAAGAACTCCAATTTATCCTCTAATATATCTTTTGGCGAACGTCCGTTGAGTACCTCGACCAACAGAGCCGCAATTCCTTTCACAATTATTTCTTCTCTATCGGCAGTGATATACATTTTACCCTCACGCAGTTCGGCATCATTCCACACCTGACTCTGACAACCCTCTATTAGATAGCTATCAGTTCGTTTTTTCGAATCAATAG
>CAMTOL010000024.1 GCA_947074135.1 uncultured Rikenellaceae bacterium | reverse complement strand
TCATACCTTTGCGTAATTGCTTTGTGAGTAACCACAAAAACAACTTAAACCTCTGTCAATCAAATTAATACAAAAATAAACAAATAGAAAAATGAGAGAAATTAAAATCGTTAGCCCTGAAGAGGCTGTCAAAGTTGTTAAATCTGGCGATCATATCCACTTTTCGAGTGTGGCAGCTGCGCCAGCGTGCCTAATCGAAGCTCTGTTGAAACGTGGCGAGAATGGCGAGCTCAAAGATGTTCACATTCATCACCTTCACACCGAAGGACCAGCACCTTACGGCGAGGCTCGTTTCGAGGGCATATTCCAAAGCGACCAATTTTTCGTAGGTGGCAACCTTCGTAAAGCAACTCAAGCTGGTTTTGCTGATTATATTCCAGTATTCTTGAGCGAAACACAAAAACTTTACCGTTCAGGCGCACTTCCTATCAATGTGGCTATGGTTCAGGTTTCTCCACCAGACAAACACGGCTATGTATCATTGGGTACTTCGGTTGACGCTACACTTGCAGCTATCGAAATGGCTGACACTACAATCGCTATTATCAACAAACACGTACCTCGTGCGTTTGGTGATGCGATGATTAAAACCGATATGATTGATATCTGGTGTCAACACGACGAACTACTCGAAGAGGCTCACTTCTCGACTCCAAGCGATGTAGAGGTTGCAATTGGCAAACACTGTGCGGCTCTTATCGAAGATGGCGCTTGTTTGCAAATGGGTATCGGTGCAATTCCTAACGCTGTGTTGGCGCAATTGGGCGGACACAAGAACTTGGGTATCCATACCGAAATGTTTGCCGATGGCGTTCTTCCACTTGTCGAAAGCGGTGTTATCAATGGTATGGCAAAAACAATTGACAAAGGCAAGATGGTTTCGACCTTCTTGATGGGTTCACAAAAAGTTTATGACTTTATCGATGACAATCCTGGAGTGTTGATGATGGACGTAGGATACACTAACGACCCATTTATTATCTCTAAAAACGACAAAGTTACAGCTATTAACTCTGCACTTCAAGTCGATATTACAGGTCAAGTTTGCGCTGACTCACTAGGTACTACTCACTATTCAGGAGTTGGTGGTCAGGTTGACTTTATCTATGGTGCATCGTTGAGTAGAGGTGGTAAAGCTATTATTGCGATGCCTGCGGTTACTAACAAAGGTATGTCAAAGATTGCTGCAACGCTTAACTTAGGTGCTGGTGTTGTTACAACAAGAGCTCATATGCATTACTTTGTAACTGAATTTGGTGCAGTTGATTTGTATGGCAAGACTCTTCAAGAGCGTGCTCGTGCAATTATTTCGATTGCTGCGCCACAGCATAGAGAGGAGTTGGACAGAGCTGCTCACGAACGTTTCGGTTCGCACCACGCTTATATCAAAATGCGCTGCGCTAAATAGACTGAGCGATTAAACAGTCATCAAATACGCAGTACTTGCCAAGAGTTTTTGGTATCGTTTTTTTCAAAAAGCGACGAATTGAAACTGATTAAAAGAATAGTTTCCAAAAATCAAGACCTGGCGAGTTTGTAAAATTCTGATTATTACACATCCACTAAAAAGTATTGAGATGCATTCGTTTCTCAATACTTTTTTTTATCTTTGCTACGTTATAAAACCTAAAACATTTTAACCAAACACTTAGAGATATGAAAAAATACATTAAATGGGGCATTTGGGTCCTAGTAATTATCGTTATTGCTAGTTTCTTCGTTGGAACCTATAACTCGTTGGTTGACAAGAAGGCTGAAGTCGAAAAGAGCTGGAGCAACGTTGAGAACCAGTATCAACGTCGTGCAGAGCTGATTCCAAACCTAGTGGCAACTGTTAAGGGTTATGCTAATCACGAACAACAAACACTAATAGAAACTGTCGAGGCTCGTGCTAAATCGATGTCAACAACTATCAATGTCGATGAGCTAACAGACGAGAACATTGCTAAATTCCAAAAAGCTCAAGCCGAACTAGGTCAAGGCATTGGTCGATTATTGGCTATTGGGGAAAGCTATCCAGACCTTAAAGCGTCGCAAAACTTCCTCAACCTTCAAGATGAGTTAGCAGGAACTGAAAACCGTATAACTAAAGCTCGTTACGAATTTAACGAGGTAGTGAAAGAGTACAACGTTTATGTTCAAAAATTCCCACGCAACTTGATTGCTGGTATGTTTGGATATACACCTAAAAGCTACTTTGCTGCAGATGCAGGTGCAGAAAAAGCTCCAGTGGTAGCGTTTTAGCAATTGACAATGGACAGAACGCTGATCACTAATCACTAATCTCTTATCACTAATCACTATTATTTGTGAAAAGAATATATAATATATGCTTACTGCTGATGCTGTCAGTAGTAAGTACTTTTGCTCAAATCAAAACTCCTGCGCCGATGCAACCAGCTCGACTAGTCAATGACTATGCAGGACTCTTTACCCCAGCGCAAACCAAAGCACTGGAGGATAGCCTTGTGGCATTCGACAAAGCAACTTCGACCCAAATCGCAGTTGTGACCTTGAATGACCTTAATGGCTACACTCCTTCTCAAATGGCTGCCGGAATTATTGACAATTGGGGAGTTGGACAGAAGGGCAAAGATAACGGTGTGGTTATACTGTTAAAACCTAGAAACGACACCAAAGGCGAAGTTTTCATTGCTACTGGTCGTGGAACTGAGGCTGTATTGCCCGATGGTAAAGCAACCAGAGTCATTGATAGAGTAATGCTTGACCACCTAAAACGTGGCGACTACTACACTGCTGTCGATGCAGGTGCTCGTGAAATTAGAGGAATTCTTCGTGGCGAATTCTCTGCCGACGGAGATGATGAGGTTCCTTTAATGGCTCTTCTTCTTCCAGCTATAATCTTTATATTCTTCTTCGTATTTATTATTATTGCTGCCAATGAGGCTAAAAAACGTGGAGGCAACGACCCTAATAACCCTAACAACAACAAAGGCGGCGGCGGAAGCGCTCTGCCTTGGTGGGTTATACTAGGCTCGATGGGCGGCGGCGGTGGCGGCTCATCAAGAGGTGGTGGCGGCTTTGGCGGCGGCGGTTTCGGTGGCTTTGGCGGCGGCGGAAGCTTCGGTGGTGGCGGCGGACGCAGCTTTTAATTCTTAGTTAGAAGTTAGAAACTTTTTGCTTGTTCTAACTTCTAACTCCTTTCCTCCTAACAATCTATTATATTGAAATATTTACTGCTTTTTTTAGGGTATATTTGCATCGCGCTAGGAGTGTTAGGTATGGCACTTCCAGTGTTACCTACAACCCCGTTTATACTTCTAGCTGCATACCTCTACTAGAGCAGTTCTCCGAAAGCACAACAGTGGTTGCTAGAGAAACGACTATTTGGAGAGATGGTGCGAAACGATCAAATAAACAAAGCAATACCACTTCACGCCAAAATATACGCAATAACACTTCTTTGGTTATCGATAGGCTCAACTGTTATATTTTTCCTTGACAATTGGTGGCTTAGAGCCCTTTTACTATCAATTGCAATTGGCGTTACTATTCATATTGCTCGATTTAAAACCATACGAAAAAAACAAACCCCTAAACCTTAAATCTATGAAAAGAATCTCCCCCCTACTACTCTTTTTAATTTTGCTCATTTCGAATGGCGTTTCAGCGCAAGAGCAAAACAACTCAACCCCCAAAGACACCGTTCAAAAGGTTGAGATTAGCAAACAACAGTTCGAAACATTGACTCGAGCATTGGAAACTATGCAACGTCAGCTCGATGACTTGTATAATTCAGCTGGTTTTACTACAGACTACTTTAAAGAGATTGACACCACTGGACAATCGCTCAAACAGAGATATTCTGATCGTGAGAGTTCGTTCAAATCTCACAACGTAAAGAATCATAATCAAAGACGAGTCTCGGGGCGTTGGGAACGCTCTCGTTATGTTGCTGGCGATGCTTTTGTAGGAGTAAACCTGTCGTTTGGACTGACCGAAGGAGATAACGACCACCTACTATCGTTCATTGCAATGCCTACTCTTAGACGTAACACCTACAGTGCATCGCTATCATTTGGTTATTTCACATCTCCAGTTCGCTCGTTTGGAGTTAGAGGTAGTTACAAATATTCGCACAACGATATTGAAATCTCCTCAGAGTTCTTATCTGGAATATTGGGATACAACAATTTTCACTATCAACACCTAGGACAAGGCTTCGAAATAGCCGGATTTACTCGCTCCTATTTCCCGATAGGAAACTCACGTACACTCTATTTCTTTAACGAAATATCGTTACTCTATGGTTATCACGCCGGATATTCACGTTCGTCATCAAATAGAAATTTCAATGATGATATAATTCATAAGACAGTAACTCACAGACACACATTTGGACTTGGATTAAGTCCAGGTATTACCTATTTCTCTTCAAATCGTATGGCGATGGAGTTTCAGCTAGGTATCAATGGTCTTCAAGCTACTGTTTCAAAGAACATTAACGACAATGTCCACACTGGCAACACACTTAGTTTTGCTTTCCGCGATATGATGAATGTCTTCAGGGGTAAGTTTGGATTTACTTACTATTTCAACGTCAAGAAATAGTCTGTTGTATAATAAAAATGTGATAAAATAATGAAAAGAATATATATAATAAGATTGTTTGTTGTCGTTACTCTTTTTTCGACACTTACACTAACTTCGTGTATCAAAGAGGATATTTTTGGTCTGTCTGACGGATGTGAGGTTAAAAAAGTATTTTTGATAGGTCAAGATGAGTCTGAAATTAAATTATATGAAGGAACAGAGACAGCTCCTGATTCAATTCTCGTTACCCTACAAAGTGATTACCCCGATTTTGAAACCTTCTTCTGGGAGTTTAAAACCTCATCATTGGCGACTGTTGCTCCTGATCCTATGGAGTTATACAACTTTTCGAAACCGATTAAGTTTGTAATTACAAGCGAGAGTGGCAGGTATAGCCGGATTGTATGGGTAAAGGTTACCAAAGAAGAAAATATCTTTGACTTTGACTGATAAACTATAATGTTTTTATTGCAAAAAAAAGAGTGCTAATTAGCACTCTTTTTTGTTTTTGTTAGAAGTTAAACTCTATTTGGTATAGAAGTCAATTTTGTAATTTAGGGTTGCTGTGCAGACTGGGCAGAAATCGTCAGTGTGTTGCAAGTGGCGCATCATACACATACGCCAAGGACGATAGATGCCCTCTTTCTGATAGCCGCCACCTTCGAATACTCCGAGTTTTTTGTCGTTAGCCTCAGTGTCCGCAGTTGGGATTTTAGTCCCTTTTGGTAGCATTGAGTGCCACATCTTGCGCTCAAAATCAACTAACGTAGTCAAGTTCTCCTCCCAAGGCTCAGTATCTTTTGGATACATACCATCAAAACTAGTTGTACCTACATATTCGTCGCCAAGACCGACAAATAGATGTCCGAACTCGTGAACATAGACTTTACCAGCAAAGTTAGGATCACCAGCTGCGCTGATGCCATAGAAGTTATAGATGCCGCCACCGCCATATTTGCGAGTATCCGAAAGAATATAAACCACGTCATAAGGTACGTTTGCAGCTAGGTCACGAATACCCTGTTGGTCGGCAACTGTTAGGTAACGTTCCGAATCGAAGGTGTAGTAGTTAGCCGACAACGCGCTCTGTTTCCAAATATTCTCACCTGGAAGCGATGTACCACTATCTTTCGATGCTTTCCAAACAGCTCTAACATTAAAATCCTTTGCACGAGATTTAAAAGGCTCATATTTGAAAAGTTCCTCAGCAAAACGTTTGCAATCGTACTCAAATTTAGCTCTGTCGGTGTAGCCCTCACCAAGCAGTACTACGTCAACCTTTTTTTGCGCTGCTCCGCTATAATGCACATCGAAAGTTTCGTCTGAGGGATTAGATTTGCGCACCCAGTAGCTTGAAGGGTCAATTTCATAGTTGAATATTTCTTTCCATTGATTCTTCTTATCGCGAGAGTAGAGAGTAGCTACAACAATGTTTTTAGGGTATGGCATTACCACTCCTTCTGGATAGCAGCGTTGGGTTGTAAGCGCCTCTTCGGTTGATTGCCACTCGTTGAACAGTGAGCAGTAACCAGTTGAATAGAGCAGTTCGCCAGTTTTGGCATCAGTCACTTTGAGTAGGTGGTTGCCATACTCTTTGTCGTCGATAAGCGAATTTGGATTACCTGCCCAATGAGGCTCCTCGATAAGCTCTTTTAGGTAGATCTGTTCGTCATTTGCGCTACCACAGTGATAGTAGTCGAGTCTTAGGGTTTTGGGAGAGAAGTGTTTCTCGAAGCTCACTTGCCCCTGAACACCTAGTGCTACTGCCATAAACACAGCTAAAAGTAAAATTTTTTTCATATTGTATTAAGTTTTAGTTTTTTTTTATCTACTAGAATCTGGCAGTATCATATAAATACACTATAATTTGCCATTGCAGACTTCATCTGAAATGGTAGTAGTACTATTACTCGATGGCAACTAGCTCCCAGCCCCAAGTGCCTTTTGTGAATTTGCGAGAGTGAGTGTGGCGTTTGCCCTCCTCAAACCCCAAAAACTTACCAAACGGAGTTAAACTATGCTCCACAATGGTGTAAGTAAGCTGCATTGTATCGCCAGGCAGTGTATCGACCTTGATTACACTTTGGGGAGTGAGCTTGCAAACGGCTACATAGAAGATATCATCCTCATTAACAGCCTTCTGATACTCAGCAGTACGCTCAACGTTCATCATCTTTTTGCCTTCATCAGTGAGAACCACATCGACAATTGTTCGCCAAGAGTTTTTCTCGCCAATCTGCGCAGTCAACAACCCAGCCTTAACCAACTCACCATATCTAGCCTCAACAAAAGCCTTAGGATCTTTATAATTATCGCCAGTAAGCACTTCACGTCCAATATGGAGCGGGGCACAGAAAGCTACATTGAATTCGTTCTGCTTTTGGATTGTTTCCAAAGCATCGTCCGCAGAGAACTCTCCAGCACAGCTACTCAGTAGCAGTGTCGATGCTCCAATTATGAGTGATAAAAAAGTTCTTTTAACCACGACTGTTTCGTTTTGTATTAGTTTTAGATTTTGTTGTTCGTTTGGTTGATGATGTTGCTGTTGGGCGTTTACGAGCGCGACTAATCTTTACATTATCTTCGATTGGACTCTCTGACGATGTTTGTGGCAGCTCGGTAACCTTGCCTGTGTGGAAATCGACCATACCAACCATCTCAAAATCGAGTTGTTTACGAGCCAAATCAGCACGTTTAATCTTGATCCGAACCACATCGCCAAGCGTAAAGCTACGTCCGCTGCGGTGACCGATAACTGAGTAGCTCTCGTTGTTGAAGGCGTAGAAGTCATCGCCCATATCTCTAAGCGACACCATACCCTCGATTTTGTTATCCTCAATCTCAACATAAATACCCCAGTCCGTAACTCCCGAAATAACTCCATTCCACTCTGTCCCAATTTTATCCTCCATAAACTCAACCATTTTGTACTTAATTGAGGCTCTTTCGGCTTCGGCAGCCAACACCTCGCGAGCCGAGGCGTATTCGCATTTCTCTTCGTACTCGTTCTGGTCAACCGAGCGACCTCCAACCAGGTAACGTGCCAACAGACGATGCACCATCATATCGGGATATCGACGAATTGGTGAAGTGAAGTGAGTGTAGTAATCAAAAGCAAGTCCGTAGTGACCGATATTGAATGTCGAATAGGTAGCCTTTGCCATAGCCCTAATCGCTAGAGTCGATACTAAATTCTCTTCGGGTTTGCCCTTCACATCTTGCAAAAGAAGTGTTAACTCTTTGGCAACTGCTTTTCCACGTTCAGCTTTGAGGTGATAACCAAAGCGAGTGATAAAACCTCTGAATTTCTCAAATTTCTCCTCGTTTGGAGTGTCGTGAACACGATAGACAAAAGTTTTTGGCTTTTTCTCATCTTTAGGCTTGCCTATAAATTGAGCTACACGCTTGTTGGCAAGTAGCATAAACTCCTCGATAAGCTGGTTACTTAGTTTCATCTCTTTGAAGTAAACACTAAGCGGTTTCCCCTGCTCGTCAAGTACAAATTTAGCTTCATCACGTTCAAAACCGATTGAGCCGTGTTTGAAACGAGCAGCCCTAAGGATTTGAGCCAAGTGATTGAGAGTCAATACTTCATCTCGCAATGGATGTTGATTATCATACATCTGTTCAATGATAGTTTGAGCCTCTTCGTAAGTAAATCGACAATCGGAGTAGATTACCGTTCTTCCAAACCACTCTTTTACCAACTCCGCATCGTTTGTCATCTCAAAAATTGCCGAAAAACTAAGTTTCTCTTCGTGCGGACGAAGCGAACAGAGGAAGTTAGATATCTTTTCGGGCAACATTGGTACAGTCCTGTCAACTAGATAGACGCTCGTACCACGATTATAACCCTCCTCGTCGATAGCATCGCCAGGGTGAACATAGTGAGTCACGTCGGCAATATGGACACCAACCTCCCAGTTACCATTATCGAGGCGACGAATCGATAGAGCGTCATCAAAGTCTTTAGCATCGGCAGGGTCGATAGTGAAGGTTGGAATGCCCCGCATATCTCGTCTTTTAGCAATCTCTTCGGGTGTAATGCCCGTTCCAATCTTCTCGGCACGTTGTTCCAACTCTTCAGGGAAGGAGTAAGGCAGGTCGTATTGAGCTAATATGGCGTGCATTTCGGTATTATTGTCGCCACTCTGACCAAGCACGTCAATAATCTTTCCTACTGGATTTTTGGAGTTTGTAGGCCAATCTATAATCTCGACCACAACTTTTTGTCCATCTTCTGCACCGTTAATATTGTCGAATGGTATAAATATATCGAGTGGCATTTGTCGAGAGTCGATAGCCACAAAACCATAACGTTCGTCGCTACGCTCCATCTTACCAACAAAAGTACGTTTACCCTGTTCAATAATTTGTATAACTTCGCCCTCCAAGCGCCCATCACGCCTTCTTCCGATAATGTTAACTTTAACTTTATCGCCGTGCATAGCTCGCATAGTACGACGAGCCTCGACAATAATATCTTTGCTCTCTTTTGGAGCATCGTCAACCACAATATAAGCAACTCCGCTTTCAGTCATATCAACCTTGCCAATAGCGGTTCTAAGTTGAGTACGAGTAAGTCTGTAAGCTCCTCTCTTGTCTGGTTGAGGTTCGATTACTCGCTCTTTGAGCAGCTCTGTAAGTGCCATATCGCAAATCATACGGCTAATTTCCTCGCCAGATGTCAACAATCTACGAATAATCTGCTTAGGATTGAAACTTAATTGCGGATTCTCGTTAAAAATGGTAAATATCTGATGTTTGAGTTCTCGGCTCACCTCCATAGGAGCTGTGATAGCTTCTAAAGAGACCTCGTCTGATTTTGTACGTCTTCGTTTTTGCATAGTTTTTTGCTTTTTTGTTTGGAAGGTTTTTGAAGAACTTTAGAGTATCTAGTTAACAAAGCAGTTTTAGTACTAACGTCCCAAACAGATAAATTATGGTTCAAATTTAGCAAAAATTGAGCTAAAAACTGCTATTTCACTCACTTTTTTCTACCTTTGTCGTTAGATGATTATTAGTACTACATATTTTGCACCAATAAACCACTTTGCAGCACTCTCTTCGGGTGAAGCTATAATAGAGGCACACGAAACATTTCAAAAACATTCGCCTCGTAATCGTGCTAAAATTATGACTGCCGACGGCGTCAAACTACTTACCGTTCCGCTTGTTGGAGGACGTGGGGTTAGAGTGCCTATCACAAAGGCAGAGGTTGACTACTCAACCAACTTTCAAAGAGAGCAATGGCGAACTATTGTGTCGGCTTATCGCTCATCACCCTACTGGGATCACTTCTCGGAGCGCATTGAAACACTCTTCGAACTAAGACCTAAGTATCTATTTGAACTTAATAATCAAATCACAAAAGAGTTGCTCAAAATATTGAAATTTAATGTCGAACTACGTTTTACAAATAGTTTCAATGGCGTAGTCGAACCACCAATATTTAACGACAAACCCTATTTTCAGGTTTTTGGTGATCGTCAACCCTTTGCTGCTAATCTATCTATTTTAGATTGGATTTTTTGCAATGGTTTTTTAATCTAGTGCGACCTTAAGTAAGTATAACAGCGAGAAATAACCTCTTAATACCTATCGCCAATCATCTGCGCCAAGATAGAGGCAGAAGATTCAACATAAGAGGCACAAGGACGACGTTTATAGTAAGTTTGAGTGCGCTCCGACGGCTCTGGATTCGAGTTCTCGCCTTTGCCTAACGACAAAAGTTCTCTGCAGATTATCGAACCATTCTCCTCTTTGAACTTCGCACAAAAATTCTGAACCAAACTATAAGTCTCTCTCTTTGGGTCTTCATTAATATTCGACTCCATAGCTCCTAGAATCATCGACGCCCCAGAAACTGAGCCACACACCTCGCGTTGGCGACCCAAACCACCACCAAACGAGAGCGAAAGTTTTATAATCGTCCCCTCGTCAACTCCCACTACATCGGCAAACGCAGCCGCAACCGCTTGAGAACAGGTCATTCCATTCTCAAAATTCTCACGAGCAGCCTTAGCCCTTTGCCCAACATCTAAATTCATATAAATAAATATTTTATCATTTTACAGTTCCCTACGAAGTCGAGCCACAGGAATATTCATCATTTCGCGATACTTGGCCACAGTGCGTCGCGCAATTTTAAAGCCTTTATCGTGAAGCATCATCATCAACGCCTCGTCGGTCAATGGATCGCGTTTGCTCTCATCTTCGATTTTCTGAGTTATTATGCGTTTAATCTCTCGTGTCGAAACCTCCTCGCCACTCTCGGTTGCTAACCCCTCAGAGAAGAAATATTTAAGTTGAAAAGTTCCAAAATGTGTCTGCACATACTTACTATTAACAACTCTCGATATAGTCGAAATATCGAATCCCGTTTTTTCAGCTATATCACGAAGAATCATTGGTCGAAGCACCGATTGGTCACCGTCAATAAAATAATCTCGTTGAAAATCAACAATAGCCTTCATTGTTGTCATCAGAGTCTGTTGACGCTGTTTGATTGCTGCAATAAACCATTTTGCCGACTCAATCTTACTCTTAACAAACTCTAACGCCTCTTTATCGCTACTACTGCGACGAGTAGAAGCAAGCGCCTGTTCTGCCATTTTTAGATAATCACGATTTACCCTAAGTTCAGGCAACGGACGACCTCCAAGTTCAATATCAAAATCGTCTTGTTCATCATTATAGTTGAGCGAAAAGTCAGGAACAATTGCCGGTGAGGTACTTACAGAGCTGTCATCGGTATATCCATTTGCAGGTTTAGGATTGAGCGAAACAATAACATCTATTGCATCGCGAAGTTCGGTTTCCGATGCTCCTGTACGAGTCATAATTGTTGTATAGTGACGTTTGGAGAACTCCGCAAAGTAGCTTTTCAATATCTTTTGAGCCAATCTAGCTGCATTTCCCTGCTCACGTAACGCTTTAATCTGAAGAATCAAACACTCAGCAAGCGAACGAGCACAAATACCTGCTGGCTCCATCTGTTGAACAATCAGAATAACTTGTTCAACCTCCTCATCACTAACCGATAGTGCAAGCTTGAATGCAATATCATCTGAAATTGCATCGGTTGAACGGTGTAGATAACCATCATCATCGATTGAGCCAACTACAAAATGAGCAATCTGCATTTGACGCTCGGTTAAGTTATGAAAAGAGAGTTGTTCGAGCAGAAAATCGCTAAGAGATTTGCCTTCTGATATTTGGCGAGGTCGACTATCGTCATCTGCCGATTGATTATTTGCTCTAAGCCTATAAGAAGATGAGTTTTGTTCAAAACGTATATACTCCTCAAGCGATGTGTTGTCAGTTCGTTTTTCTGTTTCCCCTCCTCCTTCATCTTCGTCACTACTAACCACCTCACGCTCCTCGAGTACAGGGTTTTCCTCTATCTCTCGAGCAATTCGCTGTTCAAGTTGTAGCGTAGGAAGCTCAAGCAATTTAATACCCTGAATCTGCTGTGGAGAGAGTTTCTGAAGTTGACTTTGGATAAGGGTCTGTGTTAAAGCCATATAGAGTTTAGTGTGTTTACAACTTTACAAAATAATCCTTCTCAATAAATGCGTATAATACTTTAGGAGAATTTATCACTCTCCTTCAAATACCGTGCCAGATTAATTCTAGTGGCAACTTTTACTTAGTGCAAAGATATAAAAAAGGTGTAGAATATAAAACTCTACACCTAGTTATATTCAATATTTCTCCCTAACTACAAAGGAAAAATATAGGTCCTGTCACCTCGACTCTCTAAATACTGAATAATAGTTTGCTCCAGACGTCGAAATTCAAAATCCTCATTTACAGACAGATACATACGCAAAGTCTGCATTACACCAATCAAAACACGACTATCAACACAACCAGACTCCACATCCTGCTCCATAGTTTCGAGATTTAGACCTACCTCCTCAAACGAAGCTATAATCTGCGGCTTCATCTCCTCTATCCTACTTGCACGTTTTAACGTTAGCAGAGTTTGAAGCAGAATACCGAGCAAATCAATTTGACGAAGTATATAATCTTTTCGACTAATCATTTACTACAATCATAACTCAATTATAGAGTTCATAGTTTAAAAGTTTGCGCTACCCGGAGTGCGAGGGAATGGAATTACGTCACGAATGTTGGTCATACCAGTTACAAAGAGTATCAAACGTTCGAAACCTAGTCCAAAACCACTGTGAGGAGCTGTACCAAAGCGACGAGTATCCAAATACCACTGCATCTCGCGTTGTGGAACACCAATCTCGTCCATTCTTGCAAGTAGTTTATCGAGGTCACTTTCACGCTCCGAACCACCAATTATCTCACCAATTTTCGGGAACAATACGTCCATACCACGAACTGTCTTTCCATCTTCATTGAGCTTCATATAGAACGATTTAATCTCCTTAGGGTAGTCTGTCAAAATGACAGGGCGACCAAAGTGTTGCTCAACCAAGTAGCGTTCGTGTTCACTCTGAAGGTCGTTGCCCCAACCAACTGGGAACTCAAATTTTTGACCGCTTTTCTCAAGTATCTCAACCGCCTCGGTATATGTAAGACGTTCGAAGTTTCCTGCAACTACACCTTTCAAACGGCTTGTAAGCTCTTTGTCATACATCTTTTCGAGGAAAGCCAAATCATCTGCGCAATTTTCAAGAGCATAAGTGATAAGGTATTTTAGCATATCCTCTGCCAAATCCATATTATCGGCAATCTCGTAGAACGCCATCTCGGGTTCAATCATCCAGAACTCTGCCAAGTGGCGTGGAGTGTTCGAATTTTCGGCTCTAAATGTAGGTCCAAATGTATAAATTTCGCCCAATGCCATTGCACCAAGTTCGCCTTCGAGCTGTCCCGAAACTGTTAGGTTTGTTGGACGACCAAAAAAGTCTTGGGAGTAGTCCACTGCACCCTCCTCGTTAAGTGGAGCGCCACCAACAGGGAGCGTTGTCACTTGGAACATTGCACCTGCACCCTCGCAGTCACTAGCTGTTACGATTGGCGAGTGCCAGTAGTAGAAACCTCTATCATTGAAAAATTTATGGATAGCATAAGCCATTGCGTGACGAACACGGAAAACCGCACCAAAAGTATTAGTTCGAGGACGCAGGTGGGCAATCTCGCGCAAAAACTCTAGTGTGTGACCCTTCTTTTGCAGAGGATAAGTTTCAGCATCGGCTGTTCCGTAAAGCTCAATTGCAGTAGCTTGAACCTCAACACCTTGACCTGCTCCTTGCGACTGCACCAACTTACCTACTACCTTAACACAAGCACCAGTAGTGATATTTTTGAGCATCTCCTCGTCGAAATTATCACTCTCGATTACAACTTGAATGTTATTTATAGTCGAACCGTCATTGAGAGCGATAAAAGATACACTTTTGCCACTACGTTTAGTTCTTACCCAACCCTTTACTACTACTTCACGCTCAACATCAGTCGAAGCTAGTAGTTTTACAATTTTTTCTCTTTTTGTGGTTTCCATAACAAATATTTAGTAACTTTGGATTTTGTTAATTTTCAATTTTAGCTGTAGTTGGTTACTCAAATGATGACAAAATAAGCCCTCATCAACATAACAAACTACTGCAAACAACAAAGGTATGAATTTTTCATCAATTACTGCTCATAGTAACATAAAAAATAGACTTATAGAGGGAGTCCGCCGAGGTAGAGTTCCGCACGCCCAACTTTTTTGTGGCGACAGCAACTCACTTGTTCTGCCAATGGCGATTGCCTATGCACGATATTTACTGTGCCACAATCCCGCAAATGGAGATGCTTGCGAACAGTGCCCTTCGTGCTATCGTACAGCTAAACTCGAACACCCCGACCTACACTTTATCTACCCCGTAAACCGCTCAAAACTTGCTCGTTCTACTGGGAAATCGGACGACAAACCAATCTCAGACCATTTTTTGCACATTTGGCGAGAATTTATACTAGACAATGGCGGAGTGTTTACCGAAAATGAGTGGTACGCAAGGCTCGATATCGAAAATCAACAGGGCAAAATAAGCAAAGAAGAGGCCAACGAACTGCTCCGCAAAATGAGTTTCAAAAGTTACGAAGGTGGCTATAAAATTGCAATTATATACCTACCCGAACGTATGAACGACGCAGCGGCAAACACACTGCTCAAACTTATCGAGGAACCTCCTACTAAAACTATTTTCCTCTTTGTGAGCGAACAGCCCGACACTATTATCGGCACTATTCGCTCAAGGGTTCAGAGCATCGCACTACCGCCGCTTAGCGGCAACGGATTTATTGACTCGATTCGTAGCGAGGAGTTTTTCGAACTCTTCTCAACTCTTATGCGACGAGCCTACACCGCCAAATATCTCGAACTCTTCGAATGGGTCGAAGATATTGCTCCACTCGGACGCGAGGGGCATAAAGCCTTTGTCGATTACTCAATTTCGATGCTCAGGGAGTGCTACCTAAAAGGTATTGGCACACCGTCGCTCGGAGTTGTTGAGGGTAGTTCCGGCAAGGAAAATCTCAAGAAATTTGTATCGAACTTTTCGCCTTTTGTCAACCACCTAACCATCGAACCGCTAATTGTGGAGTTCGAACTCGTTGGTCGTCAAGTTCGTCAAAACGCAAACCCACGTATTATGTTTACTCACTTTGCCTTAATGGTAAGCAAAATTTTAGTCAGTGCCAAACGTTCGATTGCTGCTGGGGAGTAACCTCGGCGATAGAAAAAAGCTACTAGCCTCGGCACGAGAGCAGATTGCCGTTCGTGTTGGAGATATTGTATTGCAAAGCTTAGAGCTCGAAACAGAGCCTTGGGGGTACGACTCGTCGAACAGCTATTTAAACCAGATTTTAGTTGTTAGCACCAACCTACAACCATTAGAGATTCTGGACATCACGCAACAGATTGAGCGTGAGATGGGGCGAGTTCCTCGAAAAGGGGAGGTTTACGAAGATAGACCCATTGATATTGATTTACTATATTACCACAGCGACGGCGACACAACCATAGAGGGCACCATTGTCAGCAGTGATAGACTGACACTTCCTCACCCAGAAATCAATAATCGTGATTTTGTACTACTATTACTTGCTCAGCTACCTCCATTATAATCCTCGCTATTTGTGATTTATTAGGTAGCTACCTTGATTCTCGAAACATTATTCTTTAACGTTCCTTTAAATCATCACAAAAAAAAAGCAGAATCCACTATAATAGCGAATTCTGCTTTTTGTTGTTTTAATCTACAATGCGATGATAACCCCTGCATTGAGGGCAAACAAGGCAGGAATGAATTGAAT
>CAMTOL010000023.1 GCA_947074135.1 uncultured Rikenellaceae bacterium | reverse complement strand
ACTTAGTAAAATAGTAATATGCAACGATGGAGAACTCTATTTGGCTGCTCTCTCTTGTGATCCGCACTGCTCTAACTGGCGCAACATACGCGGTCGCGAAAGATAGATAAAGTCGGTGCCCCAATCGAAAGTACTATGTACGGAATATTCTTCGAAGATATTAACTACGGTGCCGATGGAGGACTATACGGCGAAATGATTATGAACAGATCTTTCGAATTCCCGCAAAACCTTGCAGGATGGAAAAGCTTCGGCAATGTGGAAATCAAAAATGAAAACCCTCCATTCGAAAATAATCCCCACTACGCTAGACTATCATACTCCGGTCATAAAGAAAAATGGACAGGACTACAAAATAACGGACTGCTCGGAATTGGAGTGAAAAAAGATGCTCAATATAAAATATCGTTCTGGGCTAGGGTAGAGGGCGGACAAAAATCATCTCTCCGTATTGACCTACTCAATAACGATAACAATATTGCAAAAACTCTAAATACCGAAATTATATCGAATGAATGGAAAAAATATGAGATAGTGTTTAAATCGCCAATCACTGATGCGAAAAGTTTTATCCGTATTTTCCTAACTAACCGAAATACCGTTGATATTGAACATATATCAATGTTCCCAGTAGATACGTGGAATGGTAGAGAAAATGGACTCAGAAAAGACCTCGCACAAGCCCTATATGACCTAAACCCAGGACTGTTCAGATTCCCTGGTGGATGTATTGTCGAAGGTACAGAAATGTTCGATAGATACGACTGGAAAAAAAGTGTGGGAGATGTCGAAAATAGACCGCTAAACCTTAACAGATGGCAATATACTTTCCCTCACAGATTCTTCCCTGACTACTACCAATCATACGGACTCGGATTCTATGAATATTTCCTGCTTGCCGAAGACCTAGGTGCTGAACCACTGCCAATCCTTAACTGCGGACTTGTATGCCAATATCAAAACGACGACATAACTGCACACGCTCACGCTGACTCGCTGGAATGCTTCGTGCAAGATGCGCTAGATCTAATTGAATTTGCTAACGGTGACGTTGATACTAAATGGGGCGAACTACGTGCCAAAATGGGACACCCAAAACCTTTTAACCTTAAATATCTAGGTGTTGGTAACGAACAATGGGGAGATATTTATGGAGAGTACCTAGAACCATTTGTTAAAGCTATTAGAGCAAAATACCCAAATGTCAAAATTGTAGGTAGCTCAGGACCATCGCCTGACGATGCTGACGGTAGAGGATTCTCTAAATTGTGGGCAGATATGACAAAACTAAAAATTGACCTCGTAGATGAACACTACTACCGCTCGCCTGAATGGTTCCTCTCACAAGGTGCTAGATACGATAACTATGACAGAAATGCCCCAAAAGTATTTGCCGGTGAATATGCCTGCCACGTAACATCGGGCAAAAACTCGGCGTGGGCTGCGCTCTGTGAAGCTGCTTTTATGACAGGACTTGAACGAAATGCTGACGTGGTTACTATGGCTACATACGCTCCACTGTTCGCTCACGTTGATGGCTGGCAATGGAGACCTGACCTAATATGGTTCGATAACCTAACTACTGTCCGCTCGGCTAACTACTATATTCAACAAATATATGGACAAAATCCAGGTACTAATGTGCTCTCGCTGACAGAAAATAATGCCCCTCTTACTGGTAAAGATAACCTCTTTGCTTCTGCTGTCTGGGACGCTAACAAAAAAGAGATTATAATCAAAGTTGCTAATACATCAGAGAAATCAAAATCAATTACTATTGAACTCAATGGAGCCAGAAAAAATGAAAAACTGACATCTGCTGAAATTACTTCCCTTGTAGTAACTGACAAAGAGGCTGAAAATACTATCGAACATCCAAACAACGTCGTGCCAAATGTCTCGCGCACTTCTATCGCTAATAATACTCTGACAATTAATTTGCCTGCTACTAGCTTCCAAATGTTTAGAATCAAAAGATAAAATACTTATCTGTAAATAATAAGGGCATCTATTCTCGGTTTTATCCGTAATAGATGCCCTCTTCTTTTGCGTGTATTACTTTGAGTAATAAACTAACAACTTACTAACGGTTTGGAGTCTCCCACTTGTGAGTCTTATCGCAAACAACTTTAAGAATCTGATTTCCAACCTGAATGTTGAAATCACCATCCTCCAAAATCCACTTGCCGTCATAACCTACATATGCTAAATCTGAACCTTTAAGTTTTAGAGTAACTGTTTTTGTTTCGCCAGGCTGAAGCTCAACCTTTTCGAATGCACGAAGACGACGAATATCTGGAGTAAGTGTAGCAATCAAATCGCTGCTAAATAATAAAACTGACTCTTTCCCAACTTTCGACCCCGTATTCTTAACATCAACAGTGAATGTCATTACATCGCCAGCCGTAAAGTTTGATTTATCAACCTTTAGGTTAGAGTATTCATAGCTAGTATAGCTAAGACCATAACCAAAAGCCCACTGAACCGACATTACTGCATCATAATCGTATGCACCCTCCATTTTTTCGAGATCTTCGCAAGGTTTGTAATCGTAAGTTACAAGAGAGTTGATATCACGAGGATATGTAAATGGAAGTTTGCCGCTAAAGTTAGCATCCCCAGCCACAAGGTTAGCAAGTGCATCGCCACCATAGTTGCCCGGAAGCATAATATTAACAACTGCCGTTGCCAAAGGCTCAATCTCACTGATAATACGTGGACGACCCTCGTTTAGAATCATAACGATTGGTTTGCCAGTCGCTGAAAGAGCCTTGACCAAGTTGATTTGGTTCTCAGACAAAAACAAGTTTGTTAGGTTACCCGGAGTCTCACAATATGAGTTTTCGCCGATGCAAACCATAATATAATCAACATCCTTTGCCGCTGCAACAGCCTTCTCAATCTCAGGAGCATTCTCTTCCCAGTATGAACCACCCTGTTTGTATGTCACACCAGCTTCGTAAACAACATTTGAAGCTCCATATTTTGCAACCATTGATTCCAAAATAGTGTTGTATTCAGTAGCATATTTATCTGCTCCCTCACCTTGCCAAGTGTATGACCAACCTCCATTAAGAGTACGCATAGAGTTAGCATTTGGACCAGTTACCAATATCTTTTTGCCTTTAGCAAGTGGCAGAATATTGTCACTGTTCTTAAGCAATACAATTGACTCTTCGGCTGCAGCAAGAGCTGCATCGGTAAACTCTTTAGATCCAAATTTAGGATAATCCTTGTAGCTGTTGTATGGTTTTTCGTACAAACCCAGACGGTGTTTTAGGCGAAGTACGCGACGAACTGCATCATCGATACGCTCCATCGAAACAGCACCTTCATTAACCAACTCTTTAAGATCGTTGCAGAAACTCCAATCGTATGGAACCATACTCATATCGATACCAGCATTGATAGCCATACGGATAGCATCTTTTTTGCTTTTAGCAACCTTATCGCGAGTGTATAGGTTGTTAATATCAGCCCAGTCAGTAACAATCATACCATCCCAATTCAAATCCTCTTTCAACCACTGTGTAAGTAGTTCATAGTTAGCGTGGAAAGGCAAACCGTTATTCATAGCCGAGTTAACCATAAGTGATAACGAACCAGCTTTGATAGTTTCGAGGAATGGAGCGAAGTGTTTTTCGCGCATATCTTGAACTGTAATCGATGATGGAGTTCTATCTTTACCTGAAACAGGTACACCGTAACCCATATAGTGTTTCAAACAAGCAGCAACACTATTTGCTCCGATTTTGTTAGGATTTTCGCCTTGGAAACCGATAATTGACGCACGACCAAGTTCAGCATTAACATAAGCATCTTCGCCGAAACCCTCCCACATACGAGGCCAACGAGCATCACGACCTAGGTCAACTACTGGCGCAAATGTCCAAGGAATACTACCTGCTTTAGTTTCGTAAGCTGAAATCTCAGAACCACGACGTACTGCTTCGCGATTGAAAGTAGCACCCATATTGATTCCTTGAGGGAAGAATGTACCGCCAACAGTGTAGGTTGCACCGTGGATTTGGTCAACACCATAGATACAAGGAATACCTAGCTCTTTCATCGATTTTTTCTGAATTGTAGAGATAATGTATTCCCATTGTTCTGGGGTTTGAGGTGTAGAGGCTGGAACGTTCAGAATTGAGCCAATCTTATACTTCGTAATAACGCTATCAAGTATAGCTTCGCTAAATTTAAAACCTTTTGCGTTCTCAATTCCTTGAATTGTCATAAATATCCCCATCATAGTATTTTGATCTGGCATACCTGCTGACAAGTCGTATTTATCCTCAATTCCATAATTTTGAAGGAGTTTCTTTAGGTCTTCTACTGTGAAGTTTTGAGGATTTATACCCGCAAATGGATTAGAACGATCTGCCATAACATCAATCACGAGTTGAGTCATCTGTCCAATCTTCTCGTCGAGAGTCATCTTCTTGAGTTGAGCCTCGATTTTCTTTTCGATTTTCGCATCACGAGCAATTGCAGGTGATACTTTTGTTTGTGCAATACTCGACATAACGAGAGCTGCTGCACAAATCGACATAATGGTTTTTTTCATAAATAGTTTATAGTTTAGGTTTGTTGTTAATTTATTTCAAATCACGATAGCCAATCAGTTTGACTCCTTTGCGCTCGATTGCAGCCTTGACAACTGGCGAGAGGAACATTTCTGTTACAGCCTGACGGTCAGTGGCTACGTGTTCGTAACCAACGTGCCCAACTGCTCTCATTTCAGGTGTATCGTATGCTGGGTGTTCGACAAACATATAAACACCAGGCTCTAATTTCTCGATAGCATCGGCAAAAATTTTAGCTCGTTGTTCTCCACTCATTTTATTGTTGAGCGGTACGGCAAAGTATTTTACACTCTCGGTATTGATATACATATCATACTCTTTTGCCAACTTATCGAGCAGTGGAAAAGCATCCATCGGCATACCCATATGGAATGAGAGGTGCGAAGTGCGCGGTATCATCTTCTTGACCATCTCAATCTGAGCACGATACTCCGCCTCTATCTCTGCTAACGAGTATTTTTGATCGCAGAGAGCTGGATAGTTGACCTCCATATCGTTTCGAGCATACATAAACGGAAAGAAATAACCGTTCTCATCGACCAACGTTTTAGCATCGGTTAAAGGACGATTCTTTACTCCTTCCCACTCACTTGTAAGTGTTAGGTGTACTCCAACATCTACCTGCGGACATTTTTCGTTGAGGTAACGAGCAGCCTGTGGAAACCAAGCCGAATTGCACATAACCTCGACTGAAGATACAACACCTTCATTAATAGTCGCCACAAATGCTTCATTTGCAGAGTGGAAAGAGCCCATATCATCGCCACGCACGATCAACTTAATATCTTGTGCCATAGAAACAGTAGAAGCTGCAAAAAGTGCAGCTACAATGGTTAATAATCTCATTATGTTGTATATATTAACTGTTATATCTCCAAACAGCTAGATTATAGCAGTTCAAAAATAATAAAAAAAATTAAAAGTGCCACAACCCAAACCTATACTCACCGAATAAATCTGGAACAACTATAATAAACTCAAACCTTTAAATAACAATGGTTGTTTTATGTGGCACTTTTTTTCTGAATTGCGAATCGATTAGTTGCGTTTTAGCAGATTCAACTCAGCCTCAGGCGCGAACAAACTATGGGTTTTTGATGCCGATGCGTTAACTTTAGAGGTTAATGTGGCTTTAGTGTCGTTAATCGAAGTTGCAATATGGAATTTATACTCTCCTCCTTCAACAATCCATTCGCTAGATTTGTCGCAGTATGAGGCTAACTCTCTAGCTTTAACCACCAACTTGACTACACACTGTTCACCAGGTTTTAGCTCCTTAGTTTTAGCAAACGCTTTAAGCTCTTTTTCGGCTTTGTTCATCTCTTTGCTATTTGGCGCTGAAACATACAACTGTACAACTTCTTTACCAAATCTATTCCCGCTGTTTTTAACTTTTACAGTTACGTTGAACATACCATTTTCAAGCTCGATTTGCGGTTCGCTAAACTCGAAAGTAGTATAAGAAAGACCGTAACCAAACGGATAACTAACCTTTTTACCAAATGTGTCGAAATAGCGATAACCAACATAGATATCCTCTTCGTATTCAGTATAATCAAAAAGTCGCTCTTTGACACTATTGTCACGTTTCTTATCGAAGCCAAACTCAGATGCTCTTCCATCTGTTGGGAAGTTAGCTGACGATGCTGCATCTTCGTATTTAACTGGGAAAGTCATTGGTAGTTTACCACTTGGTGAACTCTTGCCGCTAAGTACGTCAGCAACGCTATTGCCACCCTCTTGACCAGCTTGCCAAGCCAAAAGAATTGCATCAGGAATAGACTTCCAAGAAGCAGTTTCGATAACACCACCAACATTTAGAACAACAACAACCTTTTTGCCAACTGCTTTAAATGCTTTGCTAACACTCTTCAATAATTGTTGTTCCTCTGTTGTAAGTACAAAATCTTCGTAAGCACGATCAAGGAACTCTCCCGAAGTGCGACCAATAGTGATAAGTGCCACATCTGTTTTGGCAGCCAAACTATTGAGCATTGCTGCCGAAGGAATCATCTCAGCAATAAGTGGCTGTGGCATAAATGCAGCCATTTTGTCGTCACTCTTAACTTTTTTTGCGTTTTGATCTGCAATGTACTGCATATATGTGTTTTTAAGTTCCTCATTTACTGAGTAACCAACATTATCGAGTCCGTCCAATAGAGAAACAGTGTACGCTCTATTAACATTGCCCGAGCCAGTACCACCAGCTATAAAATCATAAGAAGTACAACCAAATAGAGCTACATTTTTGCAGTTTTCAGCAAGTGGAAGTGCAGACTTTTCGTTCTTAAGCAACACCATACCCTCGGTAGCCGATTGACGAGTTACTTCAGCATGAGCTTTAAGATCAGGTTTATTAGAGTATTTATACCCCTTGAATTTAGGAGTTTGAACAATCATCTCAAGTATGCGTTTCACATTAACATCTAGCACCTTCTCGTCAAGTGACCCATTCTTTACTCCTTCGACAATTGCATAATACTGTTTATCAAGACCTGGTTGTATCATATCGTTACCAGCTATCATTTGTGCAACAGCATCGTCGCCTCCAAACCAGTCAGTCATAACCATACCCCCATAACCCCATTCGTTGCGAAGTAGGGTAGTCAGTAGCTCTTTGCTTTGTGACGTGTAAACGCCATTGAGGTAGTTATATGACGACATAACTGTCCAAGGAGCAGCCTCTTTAACTACAATTTCAAAACTTTTGAGATAAATCTCACGCAACGCTCTAGGCGATACACGAGAGTCATTTGCCATACGATTAGTCTCTTGGTTGTTGACAGCAAAGTGTTTGATTGAGGTACCAACTCCTTTGCTTTGGACGCCATTTACATAAGCAGCTGCAATTTTCCCAGAGATTACAGGGTCTTCAGAGTAGTACTCAAAGTTGCGACCACAAAGTGGATTACGATGAATATTCAGAGCAGGTGCTAGAAGAACATCAGCTCCATACTCCAACACCTCGTCGCCTATTGCAGCTCCAACCTGCTCCACCAACTCGGTGTTCCAAGTCGAAGCAAGTAGAGTCCCGATTGGGAAGTGAGTACAGTAATAAGTTTGAGAGTCACCCTCGCGAGTTGGGTTGATGCGAAGTCCAGCAGGTCCGTCAGCAAGAACAACGGCAGGAATTCCAAGTCGCGGAATTGGATATGACGTACCAGCTGCACCGGGAACGATGCTTTTAGTTTCGCCTACAACTGCGCTATCGCCCGAAAAACCAGCCATGCCAGTTCCTACTACTAAATGAGCTTTCTCTTCGATTGTCATAGCTCCTATTACATCATCAATCGAGTCTTTTCCAAGTTGTGGAGTCGAAGTACAAGCAGTAGCCATTGCTGTAATAGTTAAAAATGATATAAATAATCTTTTCATTATAATCTCTTATTATTTTTTAGTTTGAAATAGCATAGGTGCAAATTCTGTCAGATAGATTCTCCAGTTTTTCCAGATATGACCATCTTCGTTTTCGTAATACTCATATTTGTAACCCTTTTCGTCTAGCATCTTGCGATAATCGACATTTGCTTGGAACAAGAAGTCGGTTTTGCCAATTGCAATCCAGTAAAGAGCAGGTTTTTTAGCAAACTGAGTAGCTAGTTTCTGCTCTAAATCTTGATAGATAGGAGAAGTTACGCCTTGTTGTGGCATAATTGCAGCCGAGAACAGACCTACATAGTTGAACATATCAGGATACTGTTTCGAGATGTGCATTGAGTGGAAACCTCCCATTGAAAGACCTGCAATAGCACGATTTTGTTTATTTGCGATAGTGCGATAGTTTGCATCTACAAATTTAACAACTTCTGGGAAGTGAGTTTCGAACGAGCCCTCCATTGTTCGAGGCATTTGCATATTTACTGCTTGAAGTCCAATTGAACTCTCGCCAGGAGCAGCCTCTTGAGCAGCGTTACCATTTGTCATTACAACTAGCATAGGTTTAGCTTTGCCTTGAGCAATTAGGTTGTCCATAATTTGCACTGTGCGACCAAGTGTGGCCCAAGCCTCTTCATCGCCACCCATACCGTGAAGTAGGTAAAGCACTGGGAAACGCTCTTTTGTATTCTTGTCATATGCAGCTGGAGTGTAGATTGTCACACGACGATCCATATCGAGCGATGGACTGTGATACCAGCGACGAGTAATTGCTCCGTGAGGCACTTTGTTTACTTTGTACAAATCAGCACGTTGGCCGCCAATAATAAAGATATTGGTAATAGATGCCACGTCGCGAAGTTGGTAAATATTGCTAGGGTCGTTAACTCTCAGACCGTCAACAATTAACGAATAACTGTAAAGTTCAGGTGAAAGTGGTTTCTCTGTTTTAAATTCCCAAACACCATCTTTACCTTCGATTAAATCTGCAACTCCCGGAGCATCCATCTCACCAAATGGAGTGCTAACCTTTTGAGTTGGCAGAAAATCGCCTGTAATCTGTACTTTAACTGCTTTTGGAGCTCTGTAACGGAAAGTTACAGTGTTGTCTGTATTAATCTCAGGAGATACAAGTGGCGAAGCTCCCCAAAGAGCTTGTTGAGCCATTGCAACGCCACTAAGTAGCACAGCACAACAGAGAATTAGAAGTTTTTTCATAGTTTTTTAGTTTATTTTGGTTATACTTATTTAAGGACTAGACTTAAAACAAAAAGCAGCGAGTAATGTAAGGCAAGCAGGTGTAAAGGGCAGAGTTCCAGTACTCCCAAGTGTGACCACCATCTCTTACTCGGAGTTCAACTGGAATTTGAGCTTTGCGCATTGCTTGAACAAACTCAATATTGAAATCAAACAAAAAATCGTCGTCGCCACAATCCACAAACCATTTTACGGTGCGCAGGTCGGATTTTGTTTTTTCATCTGCGTTTTTGATAAAATTGACACAACTATTTTCGATGACCGATTTTGTTAAAATCTGCATTTTAGAATTAGGATCGCCATTTGGGTTACTGTTCTCTGTTGTCATAAGTGCACTCATTGCATAAACTGCACAGAACTTATCAGGATTAGAAAGTGCATACTTTGTAGCTCCGCCGCCACCCATCGAAAGACCTGCAATTGCGCGATGTTTTTTATCGCCTATCGCCCTATATTTGCTCTCGATATATGGCATAAACTCCTCGAAAAAGAACTTTTCATAGCTCCAACCCGGCATATTGAAATATCCATTCCATACTCCTTCGAAGATATTACCACCTGCATTTGGGGTAACTATAATCATCTCGCACGCTTCGCCAGAAGCCAAAAGTTGATCCATCACATCTTTGAGGTGACCTCTGCCGTCCCACCCTTGATGGGTGTCTAGCATACCGTGAAGAAGGTACAAGATAGGATATTTTTTGTCCTTTTGAGTTTCAAAACTTTTAGGCAAAAATACGTTGTACGCACGATGAGTCGAAAGTACATTGCTGTAAATCGAATCGGTCACTACTTTGTTTGCTGGACCTCCCCAAGGAAATTGAGCAAACGATGTGCTGCAATATAAAAGAGCGCAAATTGCAAAGAGAATTTTTTTCATAACATTTAGATTTGATAAGTGTTCTACGAAAGAATCTCTCTTCGAACACTACTTTTTTTAGTAAATTATAAAGTATCTTAACGACTAGTATCTACAACTTTGAGATATTAATTTAAGATTAAATAATGAGTGATTAAAAACCTCTAGTTGGGAACTGCATCACAAATTTGATTAACTCCTTGTCGTGATTGTGCTTAACCTCGCATTCATTGTCAAAAAACATTGTGTCACCACTCTTTGATGTGTAAGGATTCCACTTTGGAAGTCCCTCAGCATTTGGATTACCAGTTCGAGCAAAGTTTATCCAAGCACTACTCATCTTATCGGCAAGTGCTTGAGCAGCAGCTCCACCACCTGTCATAGTGCGATGTAGTTCAACGTTATTCATTGTGAAAGGTATCTCCATACAGTGTGTGCTACGGAACATACCGTCCAACACAGGCGACTCCCACGAAAAGATATACATATAGACAGGAGCTCCACCTTGAGCAACCTTTACGTCAGCTTGAGCAACACAGCCTGGGCGGAATGTGAAATCTGTATCAAATAGATCTTTAGGAGCGAAATTTGGGTAGATTTTCTTGAAAATATTGATGTATTCATCTGTTTTATCGCCGTAACGTTGTGTTAAAAACGCTTTAGCTTGCTCCATTGTAGCATTGCGTAATTGAGGAACATAAGTACTCATTGTAAATTCGTGAAGAGTTGACCCAATCATCATAGGAATATCTTTAGATTGAGCTGGTGCAACTGGGTCGAAAGGTTGAACTGGAATAACATTGCCGTCAACAATCGGAGCCCAACCGAAAATAAATGAACTAGTACCACCGCTTTTTTCCGCCTCTACTCTTGCCTTCTTAACAGCCTCCTCTCCAGCAGCCAAAAGCTGTTCGTAAGGAAGAGTTTGTAGTTTATCAACTTCAGAATCCTTTAGACCAAGTTCAGCCATAATAGCTTTCCCGATAAGTCTTGAATCACGCTGTTCCATTGTGCGAAGCATCGAACCACTCTGAACAATAGCTTTATGGAACAATCCTTTTGCTGAAGGTGTTGCAAGTAGTGTTGAAACCTTACCGCCACCACCTGATTGACCGAAAATCGTTACGTTCGAAGGATCACCACCGAAGTTCGAAATATTGTCGCGTACCCACTCAAGCGCAGCAACTAAATCCAAAAGACCAGCATTACCCGATTTTGCATACTTCTCGCCATAAGCCGATAGATCCAAGAAACCGAGTACATTTAATCGGTGATTAAGAGTCACAACTACAACATCGCCTTTTTTAGCTAAGTTTGTACCATCATAAGATGGAAGCTCTTGACCAGAACCTGCTGAATAGCCGCCGCCGTGAAGCCAAACCATTACTGGACGTTTCTTCGAATCACTAGTCGCAGGTGTCCAAACATTAACCCTTAGGCAATCCTCATCTGAAAATCCATCGTTCCAGTTGAAAGCAAAAGCATTCTCATCACTATACCAACCCATACGTTTGCCTTGTGGAGCTGTTGGACCGTAAGCTCTCGACGAACGGATGCCCTCCCAACTCTGTGGCGCAACTGGCGGCATAAAACGTTCTGCCTTAGCATAGGGTATTCCTTTGAAAATCTGAACTCCTTTTTCGACGAAGCCCCCAACCTTTCCATATTTGGTTTGGGCGATTGCATCTGAAGACGAAGCTTTAATTTCACAGCAACTTTTTGACGATTTTGAACACTCTTGCGCCTCTACACTACTGATTGTAGATAGTGACAATAGTACAGCCGCAGATAATAGATAGTAAATTTTTTTCATAACTTTTAGGTTTTGTTTTCTACAAATTTAGATTAGAACTCTTTGAAGCACTATTTGAAATGTTCTAAGATGTTTTTTATTTGTTCAAAATCACTTTCATATTTGTTCAATTATTTTCATTTTTGTTTAATTGGAGTACTAAATGATGTTGTTTGTTGTGTTGTAATCTGTTTATTAATAGCTGTTTATCTTTTCTGAGCATAACAAAATGTTTTGTTGTCGTGTTGAAACAAATTGATAAGAGTAAAAAAATGGCTAACTTCGTAGTGGAACAGAGAGAATTTCGCCCAAACACTAAAAGTAAAAAATGAGAATTAAACAGACATATTTAATTACACTTGCATCTATTGCTATCTTTTTTTTGATATCCTGTTCGAATACAGATAAGAGTTTGGAGCCACAAGCAAACGACAATCCAATCATTGCTAATGGATTGTCGAACCAAAAAATTTCGGCCATTGCTCAAGATAATCAAGGGTATATTTGGATTGGGACTTTTAGGGGGTTAAATCGTTATAATACTAACGAATATCATCTCTATTTTTGTGAGGACAAATTGTGGGAGCTACCCGATAACCAAATCAATGATATACTACTTGACTCGCAAGATAGGCTTTGGATAGCTACTGTCAATGGAGTTGCGCTGTACACCGACCAAGATAATTTCAAACAGATACCTCTGGAGATTGAGAACAAGAATTGCCGACAACTTTTCGAAAACAAAGAGGGGCAAATTTTTATCAATTTTGCGACCCAACTTTGTGTTTACAACCCCGATAAAGAGATTTTTGAGGAGTTGGTATGGGATTTTGATCCACGAAGTGCATATAGTATCGGGTGTTACACCGACAAGAACAACAATATATGGCATATCACAAGCACATCGATAAGTTGTTTAGATGGTTCAACTATCGAACTACTTGATTCAATCCGCACAGACCACTTTGTCGCTTACTCCTACCTAAACACTAATGGTGATTTGTGGCTTTGCGGTAACAATAGAGTGTCAATTTACAATATTAGAACTCGAAAATATCGCCAACTTCCTCAGATAATCGCAAATGATAGAGTTCTTAGCGAGTCCGAAATAGATATTATTCACCCCTACAATGAGAGTTCGATATTGATTAATACGAGCAAGAATGGAATGTTTGTTTTCGACGAGTCAAACAACACTCTAATTCACCAAGACGACACAAATTTTCCATTCGATGTCCCAAAATTCAAGATAAGTACGATTTACACAGATTCCCAACATAATCTTTGGTTTGGCTCTGTCGATCAAGGCATTACTGTCAGATATAGCAACGAGGAGCGTTTTAATAACGATAACACACTCCGTACTACATTCGAAAAACGTTCAGTCATAGCACTATGTGCCGACAAAAATGACAGACTTTGGATTTCTACTCTAATGGACGGATTATTTACCTATGACTTTTCGATAAAAACAATTGATAACATCGATTTAAAGACTCTTCTGCCTCAATTAAAAGAGGATAAAACCGAGATTAGCTCTCTTTTTTGCGATAGTCAGGGTTCGATTTGGTTAGGTATGCCTAACTACGGAGTGGTAAAGTGCAAATACTCGAACAATCGTTTATCGACAGAGCAAGTCTTCCCAATTAGGTACTCTATGAATATTAGCGAAGACAACGAGGGAACAATCTGGGTAAGTGGAGCTCAATTTTTTGCCTATGGATTAAAAAAAGGGTCAGCGAAATTTGAACAGATACAAATTCTACAAAACTCTTTTACATTTGTTCCGGGTATGAATCAACTCAAAAGTGGCAAAGTGTTGATTACAGCCTTTATGAATAACCTCAATGTAATAGATCCACAAAACTGGAATGTCGATGAGCTTAGTATTAATGACCAATATATCAAGAATTCGATTCGACGTTCGGTTTTTATTCCAACAGCTACACTAGAGGATAGTAAAGGAAGAGTATGGATAGGAACAGTGAGCAATGGTCTATTGCTCTATAACCAGTTCACAAACGAACTGCGACCAATTGCGGGAGCGACTTGTAGCGATATTTCAGGATTAGAGGAAGACTCTGGTGGTAATATCTGGGTCAGTACAATGTATGGGCTAAATAAACTTGACCCTGAAACAGAAAAAATTACTTCTTACTATGATGTTGATGGTGTTGGCGGAAATCAATTCTACGACCGCTCGTCTTGCAAAACGAGTGATGGAACTCTGGTTTTTGGAGGTACACATGGACTCACTTTCTTCAATCCTAAGAATATTACACAAAAAAGAGAGGTAAATCTAAAATTCGAAAATCTGAAAGTTCACAATCGAATAGTCAACCCAAGTGACAGCACAGCTATCGATAAACACCTTTCGCATAAACCTATTGTAAATCTGTCGCACGACCAGAATAGCTTTAGCATTTCATTCTCTTCGTTGGCTTACAACGAATTTAAACGCATTAGGTATCAATACAAGCTCGAAGGTTTTGATAATATTTGGGTAGATGCTAAAAATAGTCGTCAGGCGTACTATGGTAATATACCTGCTGGATGTTACAAATTTAGAGTTAGGGTCACAAATAATGACAAAACTACTATCGAAGCAGAAGATGAGCTCTTAATTCACATAGCAGCGGCACCTTGGAATAGCTGGTGGGCGTGGTGTTTTTACGCAATTGCTACAATTATGTTGGTCTTTATGTTTTTGAGAAATTCTAAGAAACTCAAAGCCGAAAAAGAGGCGACAAGGCGTGCTGAAGAGGAACGAATACAGGAGTTGAGGATAAATAGTATGAATATGAGTTTCTTTGCCAATATTTCGCACGAGTTCAGAACTCCTCTAACTATGATTTCTGGTCCAATTACTCAACTTAGCCAGTCCAACGAGATTAAAGGTGAGCAACGTGGATTGTTAGATATTGTTAAGCGTAATGTGGATAGAATGCTCAAACTTGTTGGGCAACTTATGGATTTTCATAAGCTTGAAAATGATTCACTAAAACTTAGAGTCAAAAGGGTAGATGTGATAAATTATATTGATCGTATTGTTGATACTTTTAGGGCTGGAGCAAGTAGCAAAAATATAACACTGAACACCTATGGATTCGAAGATACATTTATTAGTTGGATAGACGAGGATAAAATCGAAAAGATTATTTCGAACCTGCTCTCAAATGCACTGAAATTTACAGATTCAGGCGAGAGAGTAAGTCTTCACTTCGATGTTATCTCAACTGAACAAGCACTTGAACTTTTTGAGATTAATCTTAACGAACGAGCCTCAAGATATATCAAAGTTGCAGTTACCGACACCGGCAAGGGTATAGCAGAGGAACATCTTGAGAAAATATTTTTGCGTTATTATCAAATTGATGACCAAAAGGAGGGTGTTTATAATTATGGTACTGGCATTGGTCTATATTATGCTCGTAGTTTGGCGCAGCTTCATCACGGATTTTTAAAAGCAGCTAACCGTAGTGAATCGGTTGGTTCTGTTTTTACTTTAATTGTTCCTGTTGATGATGTGATATATAGTGAGAATGAGCGTTCGCTTGAGAACATAACTCAAGAGGTGCTCTTTCCTATAACCGATAATAGGCTAGAGGTTGATATCCAAGCTAGCAGTAGTAATAGCGAGCTTAAAACACTGCTTGTTGTTGATGATGATACTGAAGTTGCGCACTACTTAAAGGTGTTACTAAGTCCGTACTATAATGTTATATGCCGTTTTAATGCGCAAAGTGCAATAAAAGTTATTGGCGAACAGGAGCCCGACCTAGTTCTTAGCGATGTTATAATGCCTGATACTAACGGTTATCAACTTTGTAAGTGGATTAAAAACAATATTCAGTTTTCCCATATTCCAGTAGTTATGGTAACCGCAAATGCAACTATCGATAGTCAGGTCGAAGGATTAGATAGCGGAGCGGATGCCTACGTCACAAAGCCATTTGATCCAACTTATCTACTTGCTCTGATTAACTCACAACTTCGAAACAGAGAGAAAGTTAGAACTATTCTTGGTAGTTCGACAAAGACAGAAGAGAT
>CAMTOL010000022.1 GCA_947074135.1 uncultured Rikenellaceae bacterium | reverse complement strand
TTTGATTGGGAGAATAAGAAGAAAGAGCCGCATCCAAAGTTGATTGGCTGTGATGTGATAAATGGCAATAGAGTGATTACCTCTAAATATAGCTATTTGGGACACAATACTCTGCTCGAGATATCAAATAACAATGGTGGTATTGATGATGTAGCTAATTCAACGTGTTACTATTTTACATCGACTCGCGAGGCAGATGATGCGCTGATAATAGTTTCGCTACTCAAAGTTACTTGGTTGCAAATCGTCGCCTTTTGGTGCTATCTTTTTATCGTAATTCTAGCGCTCTGTTCTTTGATTTTGCAGATTGGGGGTAAAAAAATACTCTATTTCTATAACTATCGAAGTTTACTCTATAAAGGTCGTGCTGTGCTTTTTGTTACCGTTGTACTCTCATTAGGAATTATGTGGTTTATGGTTTATCAGTTTATTGGAATGTTCCAATTTAGCAAGAAAAGCGATGAATTGCGTATTACCACTTTTCAACTCAAAGAGAGTCTTAATAATTACATCAATCGTAATGAAGTTTTTTATGATTTGCCAGTAGAAGATCAAAAACAGTTAATATTTACTTGGCTTGATAACGCTCGAGAAATATATAATGTGGATATAAATATTTTTGATAATAATGGTACTAATGTTTCTGAGGTACAAAGTTATTTGTCGATTAAATATCTTGGCATTAGTTATATAAATGAGATAAAGTATCAAGATAAGTCCTATATAGAGGGTAGGAGTGACCAGAATGGTATCTGCTTTAGGTCGAGCTGTGTGCCTATTTACTATCCACGATGTGATAGTTTGGATATGGTAGAACGCTGCAATAATAGGTTGAGTGGTATTCTTAGTTCGGGTGAAAAGTGCGATTGCGCCTCAGGCTATCTCTCTGTTGTTGTCAATAATTCAGTTCAGGCATTTTACCAATACGAACAATTAAATTCGATTTTTTATGTTTTTATTATCGTTTTTCTGGTAACGATATCAATCTCTTATTTCTTTTATTGGATAATTACCCGACCTTTAGGTGTTCTCTATAAAGAGTTAGGAGGTATAGGAAGGATGTCTAAAATCAAGATAGACAGTAATGTGAGGCTCGATAATGAGGTGGGAGCTATTATTGTTCAGTATAATCAACTTATTGATTATATGGAGTCTAATCTTCAATCGGTGGCAAAGAGTGAACGAGAGGGTGCTTGGCGTGAGATGGCAAGGCAGGTTGCTCACGAAATCAAAAATCCTCTTACTCCTATGCGGCTCAAGATTCAGATGTTGCAACGCTATAAAAAACATAACCCCGATAATTCTAACGAATATCTGGACTCAACTCTTGAAGTTCTACTTGAACAAATTGATGTTCTTACAAGAATTGCATCGGAGTTTTCAGATATGTCGCGTGTGCCAACAAACGTAATTACAACAGTCGATCTGGTGGAGTTATTGTCCAACACAGTCAGTCTTTATTCAGTTCGAGATGATGTGAATATTAGTTTTGGTTTGCAGGTTCAGGGTAGAGTGAGTGTTAAGGCTGATTATGCTGCGCTTTCGCGAGTTATTGTCAACCTGATAAAGAATGCAATGGAGGCTACTGAGGAGAAGGTTTGTTTTATTCGTGTTAAATTGAAGTGCGTTGAAGATAAGGCTATTATTGAGATAGAGGATAACGGCAATGGCATCGAAGATGACGTGCTGGCGAGAATGTTTGAGCCTAATTTTTCGACCAAAAGCCGTGGTTCAGGACTTGGATTGGCAATTTGTAGAGGTGTTATCGATAGTTTGGGAGGCGATATCAAAGGATATAATTCTGAACTTGGTGGTGCTCTATTTGTGGTGACACTTCCTCTAGCCAATTGAGAGTCGAAGAATGTATATGAAAATAAAATGTTGGTAATTTAATGTTGCTTTGAGGGTTGTATTAATTAATCTAAGTACATTTGTACCCAATATGAGTGCTAAATTATCAAGATTATTGTCCGTAGTGGCATTGCTACCGTTTTTATTGCAATTTACGGCGGCTAAAGGAGTTGTGTGTGTGGTTGGTGGCGAGAAAGATACAATCTTTGTCGATAAGGTTGAAGTAGTGGGACGTGGTAAGAGTGTGTCGAAACTAGGACTTTTGTTTACGGTCGATAGTGTAGCGATGAAAAGCTCGGTGGGAAACTCTGTTGGCGAATTGCTAAGAGAGGCTACTCCGGTGCTGGTGCGTGACTATGGTCGAGGACAGCGCCAAAGCGTTTCGTTTCGAGGTGCCTCATCAACCCATACTTCTCTTTACTGGAACTCAATGAAGATAAACTCAGCTGTTGTAGGTGATGTCGATTTTTCGTTGCTTCCAGCCTCAAGCGTCGATAGGGTTAGTGTTGCTCCGGGTGTGAGCGCAATTGCTTATGGCGATGGGGCTTTGGGTGGAGTAGTAGATATGAGCAGTCGTCCTGATTGGAGCAAACCGTTTCGAGTTGGTGTGACTGCTGGAGTCGGGAGTTTCAGCTCTTTCGATGCAGTGGCAGCAATTAGGGCAGGAAACAAAAGTTTTCAGAGTTCTACAAAGTTTATTTATAACTATTCGCTCAACGATTTTGAGTTCATAAATCGTGATATTATCGACCCCTCAAGACCAGACTATCGTCCAACGCAACATAATGTAGGTGCGGATTACAAAAATATTGCTCTGACGCAAGATTTCTTTGTTCGTATGCCTTACAGTCAACTACTTTCGGCTTCGGTTATGCTGGTCGATAATTGGCGAAATCTACCTCAACTTACCACATACGAAGGACCGCTAAACACCAACACAACACACAGTTCAGATCGTTCGGCTCGTGGAGTTCTTAACTATCGTCGTTTTGGCGAACACCTAACCATTGAGGCAATGTTGGGTGGGACATTGGAAGGCAATAGTTTCTTGCAACAAAATCTCCGTTCAGATATTTATGTGCCATATATTGACTCTCGTTCGTTTGGTCGAACACTGCAAGGCGGTGTGACACTTGGGTTTAATTACTTTGAAAAGCATAGTTTTACAACACAAACATCGGCTCTGGTTCAGAGCGCACAGAGTAGTGAGAGTGTGCGAGAAACAGGTTTTAATAGCTCGCGTGCCGAGTTTTCGCAAAATGTGAGTTGGCAGGCGCAGTGGAGCAAGCAGTGGTCAACCTCTTTGATGGGGCGTTTGGGTATTGTTGGAGGAGTTTTCTATGGAACAGGGAGTGCCTCAGTGGCTTATATGCCGATTCAACCACTTGAGGTTTTTTTTAGGGTTGGTTATAACGAACATTTTGCATCGCTCCAAGATATGTACTATACACCTGGTGGAAATCCCGACCTAAAACAAGAGCGTGGAACAACTACCGAGTTGGGGCTAAATTATAGAGATAAACGTTTTAGAGTTGGATTTAATGCTTACGCTTCGTTGATTGATGATTGGATAGTGTGGTTGCCAACTCACGCTCAATATTGGACGCCGACCAATCTTCGTCAGGTGTTGTCCGTAGGTGCGGAGTTTCAAGCCTCTTTTAATCATAGTTTTAGTCGAGATTGGAGTTTGGAGGTTAGTGGGGTAGTGAACTTGACGAGGACGGCAAGTGTAGGAAAGCCAACCAGTAGTAACGACTTTGCACAGTGGCAACAGTTGCCCTTTGTGCCGCTCTTTAGTGGTGCAGGTAGGATTAGTGGAACTTGGCGCAATTTGATGCTCAGTTATAGAGTTGAGGGTGAGAGTGAGAAGAAGAGTGCGACAAGTGCCGATAAAAATAGTGTGGCTATGATTTCGGCTTATGATATTCATTCGTTAAGTTTAGAGTACTCGCCTTGGTCGTTTTTGAGTGTTAGGGGCGAATGTCGTAATCTATATGATGCTCGTTATTATGGTGTTTTGCGTCGTCCGATGCCTCCACGCAGCTTTTTTCTTACAGTGAAAGTCAGTTTCTAATATCCTATTCCTGTTATTAGGGAACTATTTTTGGTTTGATAACCTTTGTCAATGATATATCTTATCGCAATTCACAAATCATAGTTCATAATTCATAATTAATTATTTGTAGAATAGGTAAAAAGTTGTAACTTTGTACACTTAATTTTGAAGTATATAAAGTATTCTAACAACCAATAAAACAAATGGTAGATAAGTCCAGATACGGAGAACGAGGAGTGTCGTCGGGTAAAGAAGAGGTTCATCAAGCAATTAAAAATATCGATAAAGGGCTATTCCCTAAGGCGTTCTGCAAGGTAGTGCCTGATTATTTGACAGGCTCTGACGATCACTGTATCGTAATGCACGCCGACGGAGCAGGAACTAAATCCGCACTAGCTTACGCCACTTGGAAAGAAACGGGTAATCTTGATGTGTGGAAAGGTGTCGCTATCGATGCTGTGGTGATGAATACCGATGATTTACTCTGTGTGGGAGCTACAACGGGCATTACTCTTAGCTCTACTATTGGTCGTAATAAACATAAAATTCCGGGCGAGGTAATCGGTGCTATTATTAATGGTACTGAAGAGTTTCTCGAAAATATGCGTTCGTATGGTGTTGGGATTTACTCAACTGGAGGCGAAACAGCAGATGTAGGCGACCTAGTGCGCACAATTATTGTCGATAGCACTGTGACTGCTCGTATGCGCAGAGATGAGGTGATATCGTGCGATGGTATTGTGTCAGGTCGTGTGATTGTAGGGTTAAGTAGTTATGGTAAAGCGACTTATGAGGATAGATATAATGGTGGTATGGGTAGCAATGGACTAACCTCGGCGCGCCACGATGTTTTCTCTAAATCTATAGCTGAGAATTATCCCGAAACTTTCGACCCTGCAGTTCCTGTTGATTTGGTTTATACGGGCAGTTATAAGCTAACCGATAAGGTGGAGGGTACGCCGTTTACGGCTGCCGAGTTGGTGTTGTCGCCAACGAGGACCTATGCGCCAGTTATTGTAGAGATTTTGCGTAATATCCCACGTCACAAAATTGGTGGTATTGTGCATTGTAGCGGAGGTGGACAGACAAAGGTGTTGCACTTTGCGGATACAGATGTGCATATTGTTAAAGATAATTTGTTGGATATACCACCGCTCTTTAAGTTGATACAGGAGGAGTCCTCAACACCTTGGGCAGAGATGTATAAGGTGTTTAATATGGGTCATCGTATGGAACTGTATGTTGATGCTGATATTGCGCAGCTAGTGGTTGATATAAGTGAGTCGTTTGGAGTTGAGGCGCAGATAATAGGTAGGGTAGAGGATCGTATTGCAGGTCAACCACGTTTGACAATATCGAGAGGCAACGAAGTTTATACTTACTAAGCCAAAACAGTAGCAGAGAATCCGTAAATTTTGGGGATTGAGCGAAACGCCCAATAAGAAACTAGCAAGAGTTTTTGCCTAGTACTCAAAATTTAGTACTAATAAACATTGCTCAAAAACAAGAAAAATATATAACATATAACCGACCTCTGATTACCTATCACTGGTCACAGTTAAAATAAAAATGAGCGAAAAGGTAATAAAAATTAAGCGTGGTCTGAACATCAACTTAGTGGGTAGTGCCGAGAAGGTGCTTACTAAGTCGGCTGCTTCAGCTACTTATGCGCTTGTGCCAGACGAATTTATCGGCGTTGTGCCAAAAATGCTTGTTAAAGAGGGAGAAAGTGTCCTAATTGGTACACCTCTCTTTTTTGATAAAGCTCACCCCGAAGTGTTGTTCACCTCACCAGTGGCTGGGACACTCAAAGAGGTGGTCAGAGGCGAAAAACGCAAAATCTTGGCTGTTGTAGTTGAGGTTTCGGGAGAGCAAAATTCTGCTGATTTCCAAAAACTTGGTGCAGAGGCAACTAAAGAGCAAATCAAAGAGCAACTTCTCAAAGCTGGTTATTGGCCAATGCTAATCCAACGACCTTTCGGTATTATTGCCAATGCAGAGGATACTCCTCGTGATATCTTTGTGTCTGCATTCGATAGCGCACCGCTTGGAGTTGATCTAAACTTTATTTTGCAAGACGAGGTCGAGAATATCAATGCTGGTATCGAGGCTCTCAAGAAACTAACTAGCGGTGATGTGCATTTCACTCACTCTAGCGATGTTACAGCCGGTGCATTTGCCAAAGTTAGTGGTGCTAAGATACATAAAATAGAGGGAGTTCACCCAGCAGGTAACGTTGGAGTGCAAATCGAAGCTGTTAAGCCGATTGCTAAAGATGAGAAAGTGTGGACAGTAGATGTTGTTCATTTATCAATGATTGGTCGTTTGATGCGTACTGGTAAAGCTGATTTCTCTCGTACAATTGCAGTTGCAGGTGCTTGTGTCAAGAAACCTCGTTATATCAAAACAATTGCAGGTGCTCTGGTTAGTTCGGTTTGTGGCGATGGGATAAATACTTCGGCAAGCAAGACTGGAAACGTTCGCTATATTAATGGTAATCCATTGTCAGGTCGCAAGATAGAGGCTGATGGTTACCTAGGCTTCTATAATAACCTGCTTTGTGTAATACCTGAGGGCGATTACTATGAGTTTGCAGGTTGGGCAATGCCTCGCTTTAAGAAGTTCTCAACCTCTCGCAGTTACTTTAGCTGGTTGACACCAAAACGTAAATTCAATATCGACACCAATTTAAATGGTGGAGAACGTGCGTTTGTTGCAAATGGAATCTACGAACAGGTAATGCCAATGAATATCTATCCAGTCTATCTTATTAAAGCTGTTATGGCTGGCGATATCGACAAGATGGAACAGTTAGGTATTTATGAGGTTGTAGAAGAGGATTTGGCTCTGTGTGAGTTTATTTGTCCTTCGAAAATTGAGTGGCAATCAATACTTCGCCAAGGTATCACTAAGATGATTAAAGAACTTTAATTGTAGTGATCCAATGAGCCAATGAAACTCAATGGTTTAAAAATATCTATATTATAATAACAAATAACGGATCACTATATCACTAGATTAGTTGATTCCTAAAAACAAATAACAGATCACCTGATCATTAGATCACTTGATCGCCCGAAAAGATATGAAAGGTTTACGTAATTTTGTTTCGAAAATGAAGCCGACGTTTAGCCCGGGTGGCAAACTCTCTTGGCTGCACTCGACTTTCGATGCTTTTGAAACTTTCTTGTTTGTCCCTAACACGACAACAGCTAAAGGGTCGCACATTCGTGATGCAATCGACCTAAAACGTACTATGTCGGTAGTGATTATGGCACTTATGCCTGCACTACTATTTGGTATGTTCAATATCGGATACCAAAACTCATTGGCACTAGGCTTGGAGCGCACCCTACTTGAAAACTGGTGGTACGGTTTTGTGGAAATGCTACCTCTAATCATTGTTTCGTATGGTGTTGGACTTGGTATTGAGTTTATTTTTGCTCAAATTCGCCACCATGAGGTTAACGAAGGTTTCTTGGTGAGCGGTATGCTTATTCCACTTATTATGCCTATCGATGTTCCACTTTGGATGGTTGCTGTTGCTACTGCTTTTGCTGTGATTATTGGTAAAGAGGTTTTTGGTGGAACAGGTATGAATATTTTTAACCCTGCACTACTAGCTCGTGCTTTTATATTCTTTGCCTATCCTAAAGCTATTTCGGGTAACACGATTTGGGTTTCAGGACTTGGAGCAGCAGAACAAACTGGAACAGTGGTTGATGGTTTTTCGGGTGCAACTCCACTATCTATTGCTCCTGAACTAATGGGCGAGGGTGTCAATACTATTGATTGGAGTTCAATGCCAGTTTGGGATTGGTTTGTAGGTTTGATTCCTGGTTCGATTGGCGAAACATCGGTTATCGCAATTCTATTGGGAGCTATTATTCTTATATTCACTCGTGTAGCTTCGTTCAAAATTATGTTTGCAACATTTGCTGGTGGTTACCTTATGGGACTACTATTTAACCTAATCGGTGCAAATATATATATGGAGATGCCTGCGTACTATCACTTGTTGTTAGGTGGTTTTGCGTTTGGTGCAGTATTTATGGCGACAGACCCTGTGACTGGCTCTCAAACCTCGAAAGGAAAGTGGATTTACGGCTTCATAATTGGTGCTTTGGCAGTTGCAATTCGTGTGTTGAACCCTGGCTATCCAGAGGGTATGATGCTTGCAATCCTGTTTATGAACGCTATGGTGCCACTTATCGACCACTATGTTGTGGCTGGTAATATCAAAGCTCGTATGAAACGCTCAAAAGTAAAATAAGACTATGAATAAGAACAGTAATACCTATATTATTTTGTATGCTACCATTCTTGTAGTGGTGGTGGCTGCTGTGCTGTCGTTTGCTGCAATCTCGCTCAAACCGATGCAACAAGCAAACATTCGTATCGAGAAGATGAGCGCAATTCTTTCATCAATTGGAGAGGGAAAAGATGCCTCTAGCGCTCCTAGCAAAGATGCATATATTGAGACTCAATACGCTAAGTATATAGTAGCTTCGTTTTGTGTCGATGCCGAGGGTAACGAGGTGCAAGGTGCAGATGCTTTTGCTGCTTTGGATAACCTGCCTGAGGTATTTGCCCTGAAGAGCGCAATGCCAGTCTTTGTAGCTAAACTTGACGATGGCAAAACACTTTATGTAGTTCCAACAACGGGTAAAGGTCTTTGGGGTGCAGTTTGGGGCTATATTGCTCTTGAAGATAACTGTGATACAATTTACGGAGTTGTGCTTGACCATAAAAGCGAAACTCCAGGTTTAGGTGCCGAAATAGCAACACCAAAATTTACGGAGCAATTCGTTGGCAAACAACTTTTCAAAGATGGCAAATTCCAGTCAATTCAACTGACCAAAGGTGTTGGTTCGTCGGCGGGTAACCCTTATGCAGTTGATGCTGTTTCGGGTGGTACGCTAACTTCAAACGGTGTGTCGGCAATGTTTAAGAACTGCTTAGGTGACTATGTGCCATTCTTCGAAAAACATAATGCTGCGAAAGTTAAAGTGTTGATGTTAGCGCCAGTAGAGGAGAGTAATAACGAAGAGGTGGTAGATCAAACCAACAACTAATTTGAGTGTCAAACTAAACTAAGATAAAAGATATGTCAGGTAAAAAAAATAAAGATATCTTCCTCGCTCCCTTTAGCAAGGATAATCCAGTCATCGTTCAGATTCTTGGTATCTGTTCGGCACTTGCCGTAACTGCGAAACTCGAGCCAGCCTTTGTTATGGCTCTTTCGGTTATTGCGGTTACCACACTTGCAAACTTTGTAATCTCGTTGCTTCGCAACACAATCCCGCCCCGTATTCGTATTATTGTACAGTTGGTGGTTGTTGCAGCTCTTGTAATTTTGGTTGACCAGGTGCTTAAAGCGTTCGTTTATGATGTGAGTAAACAACTTTCGGTTTTCGTAGGTCTTATTATTACAAACTGTATTATTATGGGTCGCCTTGAGGCCTTTGCAATGGGTAATAAACCTTTTCCTTCAGTATTAGATGGACTAGGTAGCGGTATCGGTTATGGTCTTATTCTAATCATTGTTGGTTTCTTCCGTGAGTTGCTCGGTTCGGGTACTTTGTGGGGTTTTCAGATTATTCCACAATCGTGGTATGCCGCAAATGGTGGATTTTACGAAAATAATGGTTTAATGATTCTGCCTCCGATGGCACTTATCGTATTTGGTATCATTATTTGGGTGCATCGTAGTCGTAATAAAGAACTTCAAGAAAAATAGTATCTTTTGTGACTTGTGAGCTGTGATTTAAAACTTTTTTAGTTTTTATAATACATTGTGCATCACAAATTACACATCATAAATTATAGTAAAAAAAGATGGAAAATCTATTAAGTATATTTGTCAAGTCGATTTTTATCGACAATATGGTATTTGCGTTTTTCTTCGGTATGTGTTCGTACATTGCCGTATCGAAAACGGTTAAAACAGCTATGGGACTTGGTCTTGCGGTTATCTTTGTGATGATTGTTACAGTACCAATTAACTACCTTTTGAATCAGTATGTACTCGAACCTGGAGCTTTGGCGTGGATATCGCCAGATTTGGCTGATGTTGATTTGAGCTTTTTGAGTTTTATAATCTTTATTGCCGTTATTGCTTCGATTGTGCAGTTGGTTGAGATGGTTGTCGAGAAATTTGCACCAGCACTTTATAGCTCTCTTGGTATCTTCTTGCCTCTTATTGCTGTAAACTGTGCTATACTTGGTGGTTCACTTTTTATGCAAGAGCGTGCTTATTCAAATATTGGCGAGGCGAGTGTATTTGCATTGGGTAGCGGTATTGGTTGGTGGTTGGCAATTATTGGTATTGCAGCTATTCGTGAGAAGTTGACCTATTCGAATGTTCCAGCTCCATTGAAGGGTGCGGGTATCACATTTATAGTTACGGGGTTAATGGGGATGGCGTTTATGATCTTTATGGGCATACAGTTATAAATAGAGTGAAATTGCGCCTTATGCTGCCTTGTACGGCTTCTGCGATGCTCACGTACTTTGAGTACGCTCCGCTTCTCGAATCTCGTACAGCGTTGCCTAAGACGCAATTTGACTCTATTTATTGAGAAATCTAATTTTGCTTCAATTACTGAAATAATTATTAATTAGGGTTGATGCTGCCTTGCAGCGTTATTTTTATAAGAGTTCAATTAACATCGATTGTTAGTTGAACTCTTTTTTGTTCTTTATTGTCAATTTCCTGTTTTTTTGATGCTCACTTTGGCGCACTTTTTGAAGTTGTACTCTGTATAAGTAAAACAAAAAAAGTCTAACAACTAATTTTTTAAAGCTATGAGTACTCATATGTGCAAATCGGGTAGCTGCAACGATGGGCTGCCTGTAATTTTCAACCGATTTTTCGGTAATGAACTTTTTAACAATATTTATGATGGTGATGTGCCGGCGGTGAACATCAAAGAGAGCGACAAAGAGTATGTAATCGATATGATGGCGGCAGGTTACAAGAAAGAGGATTTCAATGTGAAGGTCAACAAGAGTGTATTAACAATCTCGGCAAAACACAGCGAAGAGAAGGAGGACGAAAACAAGGATCATAAGGTGATTAGGCGTGAGTTTTCGTCAAGCTCGTTTAGTCGCAGTTTTACGTTGCCTGAACACGTTGATACAGAGCATATCGAGGCGGAACAGAGTGATGGTGTTCTGAAAATTAAGCTTCCAAAACTTGATAAGGCAAAGGAGGACAAAATCAAGAAAATCGATATAAAATAGTTTTTCTTATTAGTTTGCAGTTGAAATGCGAGGGAACCTTTAGAGAGGTTTATCATTAAAAGTTTTTGGTGTCGCTTTTTCCAAAAAGCGACGACGATGAGCTGATACGAGTAATGATGTGCAATCTGGGGGTGGGTCGAAAGAGCCAAAGAAGAAATTCCGTAGGAATTTCCGACCCACCCCCAAAAAAGAATCCTAAATCCCAAGTTCGTAGGATTTGTAAGAATACCACGCAGCTATAAATACGCTTTCAACTGTTATTTAGTTACTCTTTACAGCAACACCCCTAGAGTTTAAGTGCAACTCTAGGGGTGTTTGCGTTTGTACGAAAAGACACAACTTACATTCGTGGCTTCTGAATGATTTTTATGACCTGCGATGCAATGTAAATCATCAAACCATACAAAATAGAGATAAGTGCGACACGACAGCCTCCATATACTAGAGTAGGTGCTATTTCTTCCGCAATCTCAAGTACGGAAAATAGATTGTACAAGCCAAATAATACACCTAGAATTGATGTGCAAAGCGCAATAGTGCCAATGGTGCCAACCCAGCGTGGAGCTTTCCAAGCCGATAGCAAAATGGCGACAAGTTCGATTGTTAGAAGTGACATCCAAAGTGTGCCACCTTCAAAGAATAGTTCAAACATAGCTGTTGAGTTTTTTGTGGTTAATATTTTTGTTGGAATTCCTTACTGCAAAGATATGTTTGAAAGTGTGTATAGTGCAAATTCAAATCCCTATGTTGAGGTGTAGAATCCCTAAAGTATGGCGATGAGGTTGAAAAATCGGAGAAAAAAGAGTAAACTTGTAGTCGTGAAACAGACCGTTTTTATACTTTACTGGGTGGTGATGATTTTTCTGATGTCGCTACTTTTTTGGGGACTCAACTATATTTTTGTTGAGGCTCTATTTGTTGCGTTGTCTTTTTTGCCAACAGTTTTGGGAGTGCATTACCTTTGGCAGCGGGTTGAGTGGAGATTGAATGCTAAATCAGTCTTTGAAAATGTATGCTTTCTAGGAGCTATCTATTTTATACAGTTTTTGATACTTTTTCTTACCCAAACGCTACTTCTTGGCGTTGAGGCTACTGCAATATCATCGCTTCTTTCGAATCCTGTTTTTCTGCTGCTAATTGTGGGGGCCTACTATATGCCGTATAAGATTTTGAGTTTTTATTTGGCTAAAAATGATCGTAAACCAGAAGAACCACGATTTGTGGAGTTTACTTCGGAGAGGCGACGAGTAAAATTAGCGGTTGATGATATATTCTACATAGAGTCACGAGATGATGAGGTGTGGTTGTGGTTGGTGGGTGGCGAGAAGTTGCGCAGTCGCACCAACATTTCGGGCTGGTCTGTCGAGCTAGGTAATGGCTTTGTGCGGATTCACCGTTCGTTCTTGGTGTCAATCAAACACATAGAGCGTGTGGAGTCAACAAAAGTTGTTGTTCGTGGTCTAGAACTCGATATATCTCGTTCATATAAAGAAAGAGTCAAGAATATTTTCTCGACTCTTAACTAACTATTTATACGACCCTCGTGTCGTTCTACTTGTGTGACTTAGGTATCGTAATGAAGAATGTTGTTTTCTGCTCCTCGTTCGATGTGAAACCAACGCTCCCCTTTAAATAATTCTCCCCAAATAACTTCATACTATATGTGCCAATTCCTCGCCCCTCTCCCTTTGTTGACGAACCATAACGGAAGATTGTGCCCTGATGCTCCATAGGGATTACTGTCGGATTGTTGACCGAAATCGTTACAGAATCATTATCTGCCTTAGAGGCTATCTTGATTATACTACCTTCTGGCGATGCCTCTGCAGCGTTCTTAACCATATTGACCACAATGCGGTGCAGTAATCTGCTGTCTGTTTCAAACTCGGTATCACTATCTTTGATATCGGTAATTAACTCCATCTCCTTGGCATTTACCATTGGTGCAAGCGAGATTGCGGCGTGGTTCATAAACTCAATGATAGTTGTCTTTTTAAAGCTGCAATTTAACATACCCTTCTCTGCAAATACAAGCTCTTTTTGGGCAAGAATCTCTTCTAGTATTTGAGAACTAAGTTTTTTGACCTCTGAAAGCAATAACGGATCGGGCTCCTCTTCGAGAATCTCCACAAAACTCTCCATAGCTCCAGCCAGGTTGACCATATCGTGGAAGAATACGTGCTCCAATATCTGTTCCTGCTTCTTATCCGATATATCTACAATAAAAATTGCAACATAATTTTCGTTGTCGAACGAAAATGGTAGAGCAGTCTCCTGAATTACCATTTTGTTGTTATGCTCAAGCAGTAGGGTAACCTCTTGGCTCAAATGTTTATTTGTTTCGAGAACATACCTAACAGACGATCTTAGTCTGCAAGTTGTGCAGTCTGTTGCCGAACCGCATCCATTTGGTCCATGAAGTGCATTGACACAACGAAGTAGATCGCCAGGTCGCTGCTGCTCCTCTTTGACATCCGATAGTTTTTTGTTGTTGAAGTATAGAACATTTAACTCTTTATCAACAATAACGTGCGCCGATTTTGTTGAACTGAATAATTGTTCTTTTGGTAGGAGGTTGTCAATAACTACTCCAAAATTTCTTTCTTCCATCTTATTTTAGTGATATTTATTTAAATTAATTCTTGTCTTAATATTAAGCGGGAGTGCTTTTATAAGCAAGTTAAATATTTTTTTTTAGAATGCAAAATATTTTAACCATATAGTTTATTTAATTTTTTAAATATTCTTGTCTGAGAATACTATAAAAAGGTGTGTTTTTGTTTAATGGTTTTAGCTAATCTTTGAGAGGTCTAGCTCTTCGATGCCGCTCTCTTTGGCGCGCATTTTTGCTATCTTGACACGCAATTGGAAATTTTCGCCACCATTGAGCAACGGGTCGATTGAGAGTAGTTCAATTGCCTCTGCTCGTGCGTCTGCCAAAATTTGAGAATCACGAGCTAAGTCGGAGAAGTGAATATCAATAGCCTGTCCACTCTGCCGCGTTCCGTCAATATCCCCAGCTCCACGCAACTCCATATCCCGCTCGGCTATCACAAAACCATCGGTTGTTTCGACCATTGCCTCAATTCGAGCTCTGCTATCTGCACCCAACTTATCGCCAGTCATCAATACACACCACGACTGTTCGCCACCACGCCCAACCCTACCTCGAAGCTGATGTAACTGCGAAAGACCAAACCTATGCGCACTCTCAATAACCATTACCGTAGCATTGGGAACATTAACCCCAACCTCAATCACAGTTGTAGCAACTAGTATCTGCGCCTCGCCACGTCGGAACATATCCATACCATAGTCTTTGAGTTTGGTGGTCATCTTGCCGTGAACCACAACCGAACAGTAACCTTCGGAGGGTGGAAAAAACTCGGCTAGTGCTGCTGCTCCAGCCTCTACTGAGGCAATGTCCAGTTTTTCGTTCTCGTCAATTGCGGGATATACAACATAGCACTGCCGTCCCTGTTTAATCTGTTCTCGCATAAAACCCATAACTCGAAGTCGTTGTTCTTCGCGAGTGTGTATAGTCTTTATCGGTTTGCGTCCAGGTGGCAGCTCGTCGATAACCGAAACATCGAGATCGCCATAGAGAGTCATTGCCAGTGTGCGAGGTATCGGTGTGGCTGTCATAACGATAATATGTGGAGGAGTCTCGCCGCCTTTTATATGTAGTTTAGCCCTCTGCATTACTCCAAAACGATGCTGTTCGTCGATAATAACTAATCCAAGCCTCGAAAATTGAACGGGGTCTTCGATAAGTGCGTGAGTACCAATCAAAATATCAATCTCTCCGCTGAGTAGCTCTGCAAAAATTCGTTCTCGCTCTTTTTTGCGGGTCGAACCTGTAAGCAACGCAACCGAAACGCCAACCTTGTTGCACATCGGCGCAAGGCTCTCGAAGTGCTGTTGTGCTAGTATCTCGGTTGGAGCCATAATAGCACTCTGAAAACCATTGTCGGCAGCAATTAGTGCAGCAAGTAGTGCAACGATGGTCTTTCCGCTACCCACATCGCCCTGAATTAATCGGTTCATCTGATGCCCGGTAACACTGTTTTGACGAATCTCCTTAACTACTCGCTTCTGTGCACCAGTTAGCGGAAACGGTAGAACATCGTTGTAGAAACGATTGAATCTATCGCCAACTGTGCTGAAAATATGCCCTATGGAACGCTCTGTTCTTACTCCTTTGGCTTGGAGTAGATTGAGCTGAATATAAAATAGCTCCTCAAATTTTAGTCTGTATAGTGCTTTGGCTAATCGTTCGGCAGATTGAGGATAGTGTGCCTCGCGCAGAGCCTCCTCTCTGCTCATAAGTCCCACTTTGTGAACTATCCACAACGGTAGTGTTTCTTCGATTTGCCCCTCAATTCGTTGCCACATTACCCTAATTAGTGATGCTATAGCCCTCGTTCCTAGCATATTGTTGCGCAGTGCCTCGGTTGAGCGGTAAACTCCTTGAACGCCATAACTCACAACGCCGCCGCTCATTCCGTGCGCCTCGAACTCAGGATGAACCATTGAAACACCACCATTATAGAGCGATGGACGACCAAAAAATATGTACTCTCGCTCTCGGTCAATGCTTTTGAGTACCCACGAGGTGGAGTGGAACCAAATCATCTCGGCTACCCCAGTTCCGTCGTAAACCGTAACAACAAGTCTAGCCTTCCGACCCTCGCCAATTAGCTGAACGTGCTGAACTTTAGCTTTAATTTGAACATCAATCGCAACATCGCTTTTGCGTAACTCGGCAATAGTGTAGAACTTGGTTCGGTCTATATATCGAAATGGAGTGTGGAGCACCAAATCCTCGAACGTGGCAATAGAGAGCTCCTTTTTGAGTAGCTCTGCACGTTTTTCGCCAACCGAGGGTAAAAATTTGATATTTGTATTGAGAATAGACAATTTTTTTACTAACTTTGTTTGGTTGGATTATTTAATTAATCTCATTATTTTTTAATTAAAAGCTGAGTGTGTGGATAGTTTAAGAATTATAAGATTCTCAAATTGATGATTCGTTTTTTGGTATTGCTAATTTACGAAATTTTAAAATAAAAGTCGCATAATCGATCATTATAATTAAATCAATATACAAAAATAGTAAAAAATGTACTGTAAAATTCAAAATCATCTCCAAAATGAGCTAAATGCAATTAAGGAGGAAGGTCTGTTCAAAAGTGACAGTATAATTGAAAGCCCTCAAAAAGATAAAATTGAGGTAGGTGGAAAAACAGTGATAATTTTCTGCGCAAACAACAAT